>JASFMF010000011.1:0-11921 GCA_050117705.1 Phycisphaerales bacterium | reverse complement strand
AATTTACTACAGTCCTGACTGATCTCGCTGCAATCCACCTGTTCTAATTCTATCTTGCGTTTGTCACAACTCTTGAGCTCTACATAATGACCTACATCCATAAACACAGAAAATTTGCAGAGGTCAACCGGCTGATACTTCCATGCATCTTTGTCCTTCTTCTCTGGTTCTGTATTCGCATAGACAACACCAAGCATAACCAGACCCATCAATACTACTCTGTAAATATTTTTCATCACTCTTGCCTTTCAAAGATCCAAACCATTTAATACAAAACTACTCCCCTGCCTGGAACAAAACTTCCCTCCATGAAGTATGAAATACGAAAGGTGACTTCTTAAATATTAGACTCTTGCCAATTAAAAAACATTACAGTTTTTAAAAAAGTTTTGAAATGTTTAATGCGAGGCTTAAAGTCTTAACCAGAGTCAAGTGTAATCGAACATTTGCATTTGGGTGATTGTCACACATCTTACTCATATGATATCATATGAGTTCCCAAACAGAGCGACTCGAAGCGACGTCTCACTGGAACCACTTTTAAAAGTTCACACTGAATCTGAGTCTTTTTTCTTTCCGACATACTTGACTGCAACGGATAAACCTGAAACAGTAAGGCCAATTGCAGTTAAAGCAGCACCATATATGGCACGATTTAGGTAGTGCGGAAGGCCGGGTTCTTCCTGCTCAACATGAATGTTTCCTTGATATGGACTATGTATGACTCCTTCCTGCCTTCCTCCTGTATAGAAGAAGTAACTAAACACCCCCAAGAAAATGCCAAAAATCACGAGCGTAAGACCAAGAATCAATATGCCATCCAGAATCGTCATCTTAACCTTAGTCTTCTTAAGTTTATTGAGAGTTTGTCTTCTTCTTGTAAACTGTCGTGTTACACTCATTTGGTATAGCTGGTTTTAAATATATATATGGTTTCCGTATAAAACTCTAAATCTCACTGGGTGTCAGTATAATTAATCCCTTACCCAAAGTCCACGCTCATATAACGGGGTTTCGCGCTGGTTTGGCCTGAACAGATGCCAGGGTCAAAAAACTCAACAATATTACAACCATGGTTAACTTGATCTTATTCATAATGACATCTCCATTAAACTATCGATCTATACGATAAACCGTTAATGAATTAGCTGGTGCGATATAAGTGAATGCTGGCTTGATAGACTCAGTTGACGCCTCCGGTTTTACCACCGGTGTCTTTCCATCTTCATTCACGGCATCGGCATCAGGGCCGGTCAGTACCGTTTTGGTCGCCTTCATCGTGACATTGGACGCGAGACCAGCTAACTTGATATTGATTTCTCTGGACTCATTGTCGCCATTGACAATCTTGACAATCAGGTCCCCGGTCTTGTAATCGAGGACCGTAGAAGCGGTAAGCTTTGTCGCATCAGGCGCGTCCAACCGGGTTTCGAGGTAGCGATCACCGCTGTTTTGTCCGAAGAGCTGCTGGACATAGTAATTTGCGGTCCGATACACGTTCGTACCGTCAAAGTATATCATATCCGGTGTCCACTGCGTGTGACCGCGGCGAGCCAGTAGCGGCGCATAAGAGACAAATTGAACCACATCGCCGTTGCGCTCATAACTTGTCAACCCCGCTGCCTCGGCAATGGCGGAACGCAGGGTATTGCGTCTGCCTCGATCGTGAGCCGCGTATTCGCCGACATACACTGTCGTGGCCCCACGAGGATAGGTGTCATATCGATTCAAATTTTCCCAGAACCATTGCGGATTAACATAGTAATGTTCGTCTACCATCTCCAGCTTCAGTTCCCTGGCAAAGGCCCAGCCATTGTCGTAATCCCTTCCGCCGGCAAAGGGTCCCACCGTTCCAATCACGACGATCTCCGGATGCTTTTCTTTCATGGCATCGTAAATCATTTTGAAGCGTTCCTTGAAGATGGGTGTGATGGCATCTTCGTTACCCACGCCGAGATATTTCAAGCCAAAAGGCTCCGGATGACCGGCAGCAGCGCGTACAGCTCCCCACTTTGATGTTGCGGGCCCGTTGGCCCATTCGACCAGGTCGTACACATCCTGAATATACGACTGCATCTCGTCGAGAGGCAAGCCTTCCTGTCCACGGTTGGGAGAACTGCCCGCATGTTGACAGCAGACACCGGCGGTCACAACCGGGAGAGGCTTGGCTCCTATATCCTCACAGAATTGGAAAAACTCGAAGTAGCCGAAGCCTCTTGTCTGGTCATAGCCCCATAAATTACGACCTGAGCGACGCTGTTCCACTGGACCGACACTATGTTTCCAGTCATAATACTGATGGATACCCTGGCCGTGAACCAGACAGCCACCCGGAAAACGCACAAACTTCGGTTTGATATCGGCAATTGTCTGGGCCAGGTCCGCACGCAGTCCGTTAGGACGGTTACGGAAGGTTTTCTTCGGGAACAACGAAATCATGTCCAGGCAGATGCCGCCCTGATCATGGGCCAGCAGGACAAGTCTTGCATCGTTAACGGTACGCGTGGGAATAAACGTCGCACTAAACTTTGTCCAAACACGCCCCTTGATCTCTATTGAGGTTTCAGCCAGCACTTCTCCACTCCTGGTTTCAAGGCGCAGGGTCACAGGCATGGGCTTGCTGTTATCGCCGCGCCTCCACATTATTCCCATGAACGCCTGATAGGCCCAGAACGATGCCTCGTAACTGTCGCCAGCCTTGAGAGGAATACCGTCGAATCCTTCGTTGGCAATACCTACACCGTCACCCGGAGTGCGCACAATCAGCAGCGCATAATGCGGATTGTTCTCGTGAATGGGTCGCATATTGGCCACTTCGATGGAACCATCCCCGCCGCCGTGTTTTTGAAGCTCCCAAAACTTGAGTGGATGCCAGTCCGATTGCTCGGTCGGGCTGTATTCGAATGAGCGGTTCTGAACCAGTTCGGCGTACAGACCGCCATCCGCTGCATAATTGAGGTCTTCAAAGAAAACGCCCATAAGGTCCGGACTGATTGGTTTACCTGGGTCGGATGCTTGTATCGTGATGGTCATTTTCTGCGCATGCTGGGTTGTGCTTTCGCTATCAGCGCCGCGAGCGCTGGTAAACAACATGAAGAGTATTAAAATTACGACAACTATTTTTAGCTTCATGTTTGACCTCCAAATAAAAACTTAAGACTGAGAAGATTAACGATCCTCCGTGGAAACATCCAGTTTCAGGAGACCAAGTCTATACGGTAGTAGACTGTACCTTGTATTAATGGCCGGGTCACGACCCTGATAAAGGAATAGGAGTTTGTCGGGGTCAAGAATCATAGTTTCATCGTATCCATCCCGAACCAGCTCTCCATGACTGATTTCCCTGGTCCAGGGTGTGACGCCGTCTTCGAAGGTAACATTGTTGATCCCTGCAAACGGCTTCTGCCACGTGTCGGCACCTGGAACGGGTGTCCATTCGCCATCGAGACGGTCGGATATCCAGGCGCGATAGTACCGTGCCGGGCTAAGGGCCTCAATCAGAGTCAGATAGGTATTGGTCCCCTTGATCTTGTAGGTAATACTCCCCTCGAAAAGGTTGTTTCGGTGGTCCTGGATGGCAATTTCGGGGATGCTCATGCCCTTGGGGAAATCCTCGATCGTGGTCCGGCTGCGATAGAAACGGCCGTTATCGCCGGTGAAAAACAGGTACGCATGCGTGTCGTCGCAAATCACGTGGTAATCAATCCAAAGCTGCGGGGCGCCGGAAGGCTTGGTTTCAAAGAAGTCCTGCGGTGCTGTCCAACTTTCCGGCTTGGAAAGGTCATCGGTGGTGCAATACTGTGGCTGCTGCGACTGGAAGACCAGATACCACTTCTGGTGCGGACGGAAATAGAATAAATGCGGCGCACAGTGATACCCTGTTAAATTCGGATTTACATCAATGTAGTGTAGCTTGGCTTTAGGGGCCTCAGACCAGTCCTTGAAGTTCAAGTACACCATGCTCCAGGTTTTAGCGGACGTCGAGTAGGCGGTTGCGTAGATGTGCCACAGGCCGTTGTAGCGGACAATCGTCGGGTCTTTGACAGACACAATCGTGTGCTTTTCGTCGGAGACAGGACTGACCAGCACACTACTTGATTTCCATTGAAGCGGTGTGTCAAAGGGCAGCTCGGAAGCGTCGGCACGTACCACTGCCGGCTCAGCCGCGGAAGCGGGAAGGATGCTGCCGGACAGCAGCATCACAGCGGAAGACCACAAGAGAATAAAATGATTCATAGCGAAATTCCTTTCTGTTAGTTTATGAGATTCAGTCATTATTTCACCTGGAATTCGTAAATATTGACGCTGAATGGTGCGAAAGTAGGGTTAGTGGGGATTGCATCCAGCGCTTGTTCTTCTATCTTGACGTCCGGTTCCTGACCGATGACCACGGTAGCAGTGAGGCTCTCCGGGGCCATGCGGCGAAGAGTGCCTTTGCCGGAAAGCCCGGCACCGCGGATTTTGAGGCCCAGAGCCTGCGGTGATTCGGTCGGGTTGATAACGGCAACGATAAGAGCCTTACAGTCGGTCGTCCAGGCAGCGGCCACATCCAACGGGAAGGTATCACTACCGGCATGGACGACGGGTTGTTCACCGCCTGGTGGG
Organism: Phycisphaerales bacterium; assembly: GCA_050117705.1. Lineage (GTDB taxonomy): Bacteria > Planctomycetota > Phycisphaerae > Sedimentisphaerales > Anaerobacaceae > NIOZ-UU13. The sequence goes on along the minus strand of JASFMF010000011.1, from coordinate 7,316 downwards.
TCCTTGGGCTTGGGCTGAGGAGAGTTGCCAGAGACCTCCACAGGGATAGTACCATAGTAGTCACGATAGAACTTAAAGAGCATCCCGACGGGATTGAGGATAGCTTCGCCGCCTGCGGCAGTGTATGTACCTGTGATAAAGGTCAATGAACCGAGCTGAAAGAGGTCGGAGTGGCGGAACATTTCGTGAAAATTCCAGGCGTAGGCCGGAACGACCTTATAATTGCCACCGCCGCGACCACCGCCGGCATAGGCGTATTCATCCAGCGCGATGGGGACCGGTTTCTCCTTCAGCGCGGGAATTAGCTTCAAATATTCCTGATACTCCTCGTACTTGATACGGATGTGATTGGCAGGACGCCGCATCCAGTCAACGAGAGGTTCGTTGGGATCATTGGGCACCTGCTTTCCCTGTGCGAGGTCGAAATGTGTATTGTAGTTGTAGTAGTGCTCGCTAATCATGTCCATATTGTCGAGACAATTTAGAAATAGAGCACCCGTCCAATCAGCTGGCCCGAGGTAATCGGGAACCAGCTTGTCGCCTAATTTCAAGGACATTTTGGAGCCGGTCATAGTGTCAGGCATGGCACCGCTGGCGATGAGGATGATGTTGGGGTCCACTTTGCGCATGGCCTTGGCAAAAGTATTGTGCTTGGTCTGATAATGGGAAAGAGACATATAGCCAAATTGCCAGTCACCCCACATTTCATTGCCGATGTTCCAGAACTTGACGCGATAAGGCTCGGGATGACCGTTGGCTGCACGCATCGCGCCCATGCGGGTGGTGACAGGACCATTAGCGTACTCTACGTACTCGGCGGCAGAACGGGCTTCTCCGGAACCGGAATTGACGGTGATATAGGGTTCGACCTCGGTGAGCCGACACAGAGTCATGAACTCATCGGTGCCGATATCGTTGGGTTGTACCGCCCTCCAGATAGGATCCCAGACGGGTGGACGCTGATCGGGGTCGCCGATGGCATCTCGCCAATCGTGAGCCGATACGAAATTGCCGCCGGGCCAGCGGTAGGCGCCGGAACGGAGGGACTTGAGTACGGCGATAACTTCGGACTTCCAGCCCTGGATATTATCAGCAGGCATCAGCGAGACAGCACCGATGTACAGGGTTCCAGTACCGGTGGCAGTGATTTCAAACTGGGCATCGGTCGCATCAACCGAAGACTTGAAGTTGAGAGGGAATTTGGTGTAAGCGGGGATTAGCTTGCTGATAACCATTGTCTGGCGTTCGTTGTCGCCGGTTCCCCACACAAGGCTAACAGACACTTGGATGGCAGGATCGCCGGCAAGGACGATTCTGCCAACGTAGGCCTTGTCGCGCATAAGGGTAAGACGAGCCTGACGGATACCATGGGGTTCCGTGGGGTTTAGCACAATAGCGGGTGAGTGGTCGCCGACATAGGTGTACCGAGTGTCCATAGTGACGGATTCGGCCGGTCCTACGGGAACCCAGCGACGAGGCGCGCCACCGAAGCGACGGCGGCGACCGCGGTCACGACCGGTTGGGTTCACTTCCTTGGCGGTGATGGGATTAAAGAACTTGCGGTCGTCGAGCATTTCAGACCACATGCTTCTGTACACGAGACCGCCTGCGTGCTCGATAAACATGCCGTAGATATTGGGATTGATAGGAGCGAAAGTCTTGCCGGCATTGATGACGGCATTGACGGACGAGGGGGCAGTTGTCGCAGCGTACGCCGGTACTGATGCGTACAAAGCCCACACCCCGGCCACCGCGACAGCGGTGAAACAAATAAGGCGGATTTTCAATTTTCGATTGTTCATAGTGACTGCTCCTTCTATAAAGTTCATAATATAATGTTTCGATTGTCTCACCGAGTGGTGATTGTCATTGGTAATTTCAGCCGGATGTCGTCCGACGCCGAGCCGATAAGAATCTCATAGTTACCGGGTTCAACCGTATATTGCTTTTTCTCCGTGTCCCAGTAACGTAGGCGTTCAGTGGGCACTTCAATCGTGATGATCTTGGATTCGTCCCGTTTCAAATTAAACCGGGTAAAACCGCACAGTGCGAGTTTCGGCTGCGGAACTTTGGAATTGACATGACGGTAATAGATTTGCGCTACATCATCGCCGTCGTATTCGCCGATGTTCTTCACCGTGAATGACACTTTCGCCGTGCCGTTGGCGGCAATCTTCTCCGATTCCAGTTTCCCACTTTTGTAATCGAACCGGGTGTAGCTCAAACCGTGACCGAAGGCAAACAAGGGCTTGCCATTGTAGTAGCGGTAGGTCCGGTTACTCATCGAGTAATCCCTGAAATCCGGCAACTCCGACGTCGAGGCATAGAACGTGACCGGTAAGTGTCCGCTGGGATTCACGTCGCCAAATAGAATCTCGCCGATCGCGCGTCCGCCTTCCTGGCCGGGATACCACACCTGCAAAATCGCCGGTAGGTTCTCCGCTTCCCAAGGCAGTGCCATTGCCGACCCGCTGCAATTGACAATGACCATCGGTTTGCCGGTGGCATGTAGCATCCGCACGAGTTTTTCCTGCACTTCGGGCAGTTCAATCGAATCACGGTCGAATCCTTCGCCTTCCTGTGCCGGAGTGATGCCGCCGGCATAAATAATCAGGTCCGCATTTGCCGCATGGCTGAGGGCTTCTTCGTAGAGTTCCTGCACCGGACGTTTTGTTTCGTTATCCTGGCGGCTCCACGCAGCAGTCCCGGGCTTGGTGGTATTGGGACTGCCCTGTGTAAACGTGACTTCGATGTTAGGCCCGGCCGCCTGCTTGATACCATCCAGAATGGAAACCGGATGCGAAGCGGACCCGTGGTAATTGCCCTCCAACATGGTCTTGGATTTACCATTGGGGCCGATGACGGCAATCCGTTTGTATTTGGAGCGTTTGAGCGGGAGGATACCGTCGTTCTTGAGCAACACGATCGATTCGCGCGCCACCTGCAGGGCAAGCTGGCGGTGTTCAGGGGTATCATTGTCCTTAATGGTGATATTTGAATATGGAACTTTATCCGCCGGATCAAACAATCCGAGCTTGAAGCGAGTCCACAACGTGTAATACAAGGCCTGATCGATTTGCTTTTCGCTGATCAATCCTTTTTGCACGGCCTGCACCAGGGCATTGTAATCCCCGCCACAGCAGAGATTACAGCCGGCCTTCACCGCAATTGCGGCGGCTTCTTCTTTTGTCTCGACGTAATGATGCTGCCGCCGGCTGGAAATATCACGAATCGCCGAGCAGTCCGAAACGATGTAACCGTCAAAACCCCATCGATTGCGTAAAATGTCCGTGAGCAGGAAGGTACTGGCACAGCAAGGCACACCGTAAAGCGCATTGTAAGCCCCCATGACACCGGCGACATGACCCTCACGCACCGCACGCTCAAACTGCGGTAGATACATTTCATACAAATCGCGTTCTGACGGCTGGGCGTTGAACCGGTGGCGGTCCCGTTCCGGTCCACTGTGAACCGCGTAATGTTTCGCACAGGCCATCGCGAGCATATATTTGGGATCATCACCCTGAATTCCCTTGATGAATTCCACGGCAATCTCACCTGCGAGGTAAGGATCTTCTCCGTAGGTTTCCTGGCCACGGCCCCAGCGGGGATCGCGGAAGATATTGATATTAGGTGTCCAGAAGGTCAGACCGGTCCACCACTTGGAGTCACCATTGTGCTTCGAGGCGTAATCGTAGAACTTCGCGCGGCCTTCAATACCAATGACAGTTCCTTCCTTATGAAGCAACTTCGGATTCCACGTAGAGGCCATGCCGACAGGCTCCGGAAAGACAGTGGCTATGCCGTTGTTTGCAACACCGTGCAACGCTTCATTCCAGTAGTTGTACGCCGGAAGACCAAGTCGGGTGATGGCAGGCGCTTCGTTCTGCAACTGCGCGACTTTCTCCTCCAGCGACATCCGGCGAATCAAATCGAACGCACGCTGCTTCAGCGGTTGCGCCGGATCGCACCAGATCGCCGGTTCGGCAATTTCGGGTATGCGGGTCGCATCGCCGGAAAATGGTTCCGCAATATCCGAGGCATTGAACGCGACAACCGAAGCACCCGAAGCATTCTTGACTTCAAAGGTGTTGAATTTGGCGTTGTTCTTGACTGCCACAAAAGAAACCTTCAGCGGTCCTCGGAGTGAGTCATCATCATGATCGACCATGCCGGTGATATAACAAACTTTTCCTACTCCGCCGGCGGTAGCAACGATGTCGAAATCCGTCGCCAGCATGACATCGCCGGAAATCACATCAAACAACCTCTCACCCGGCTTGCCCAGCAGTGTTTCCACTTCGCCTATCACGATAGTGTACCTGTCGGTAGGCAAATGCGAGATGCTGACGGTGAAATGCGTTCCAGTGATTTCTTCGCGAAACGCCGCCGCACCCTCCGTGGCACCCTGGATTTCAACTGATGCGTCGTTCTCGTGGTGTGTAAAATCACCGCTGAGACTCACCTGGTGACTACAAAAATCGCAGATTTCCTCGGCTGCAAAGGTAACTGAAACCGAAAATAATTGACTCGCGACGGCAAGCAAGGATAGAATCGCCAGGAACACGAAAATACTTCTGGTGAATGGAATGGTTATTCGCTCTGTCGGGCACTTTGTGACGGCATTTAAAAAATTGTGTTTTTGCATGGGTTATTCCTTATTTAAATGTTAGTTTATAGTATTGGAAGATACATAGACTTTTTGACGGCGAAGGCCATATACAAGCGCAGCAGCACGGCAAACCGGCCAACTCTCGTTCTCGTCAAATCTGTCTGGTTGGCTTTCATCATTGGATTCCATCCCATTGAGCACTCTGGCCTTTAGCCAGACTTAAGTCTCGTGTTACGGCTCGATAGCGAAGTCGACAGTATCCGCCTGCAAGCGAACGCACGGTGACGTTGGTAAGCTTGCCCCCCTTCCACTGGACATCCAATTCGAAGCCGCCGCGGGCACGAAGGCCCTTGACGGAACCGTTTGGCCAGGCTTTTGGCAAGGCTGGCAGCAACTCAATCTCGCCCGCACAGCTTTGCATAAGCATCTCGGCAATACCTGATGTTCCGCCGAAGTTGCCATCTATCTGGAATGGTGGGTGGGCGTCAAACATATTCGGGTAGGTCCGCTCGGGCCGCAGCAGCATCATAAGAATCTTATAGGCGTGTTCACCATCGTGGAGGCGTGCCCAGAGGTTCAGACGCCAACCGATGCCCCAGCCGGTGGCCTCGTCACCGCGAATCTCCAGACTCTTACGCGCCGCAGCGGCCAAATCGGGCGTGGTACGTACATGAATCTGGTCGCTTGGATGCAAGCCATATAGGTGCGAGACGTGCCGGTGATCCATCCATGGAGCCTTCATATCCCAATCCTCCAGCCATTCTTGGAGCTGACCAGCATTACCAATCTGATTAGGCGCCAAACGGGCTCGTGTGGCAGCCGCTTGTTGACGGAAATCCTCATCAACACCCAGGATTTCCGCCGCATGAATACAATTGGTAAATAAGTCGCGCAGGATTTGCATGTCCATCGTGGGTCCTGCGCAGACGCTTGTACCAAAAGGATGACTGTTTTCGGGCGACAGTGATGGGCACGTCACCAGCCATTTGTGCTTGGGGTCTTCGACCAGCGTATCAAAGAAGAACTCCGCGGCTCCCTTCATGGCCGGATAGACTTTGGCCAGGTATTCCTTGTCACGGTTATAATCATAATGATCCCACAGATGAAGGCACAACCAGGCTCCACCGGTCGGCCACATACCCCACTGGGGACCATCGATCGGTGCAGTGGCCCGCCACAGGTCGGTATTGTGATGAGTAACCCAGCCGTCTGCATCGTAGCACACCTTGGCCGTGCGTGCGCCGGTTTCAGTAAGATCCATCACCATCGCCACCAGCGGCTCGATGCACTCGCCCAGGTTCGTCGGCTCGGCCGGCCAGTAGTTCATTTCCGTGTTGATGTTGATAGTATACTTGCTTTGCCAGGGCGGATTCATGCTGTCATTCCAAATGCCCTGTAGGTTCGCAGGTTGGCAGCCCGGCCGCGAGCTGCTGATCAGCAGATACCGGCCGAACTGGAAATAGAGGGCCGCCAATTGTGGGTCGTTGACTTTGTCGAGATCACGGATTCGCTCGTCCGTGGGACGTTTGGCTGCAGCCGTCGTGCCAAGATCCAGGGTCACGCGCCGAAACAATTTATGATGGGCGGCCACATGATCCTTGAGCAACAAGTCGAAAGACTTCATACTGGCTTTGGCGATTGTCTCTTTGGTCAGCGCCTCGGGGTCACCGGTCACATCTTTGTAGCTTTTGTAGCTGGTCGCCGCTGCAATCAGCAGTAATGCAGAGTCCGCATCAGTGACGGTGATTTGGTTGTCGCTTGGTATGATCCGACCACCTGAAGCTGTAACGGCCACTCGGGCCTGATATTTAAGGGCGCCGGCAATGCCGCCGGAACTCCCGTTGACGCCCTGCATTACCAGAGTATTGGGTGACTTTATAGTCACTGAGGCCTTCTGTGGCGTCTTCATGCTGGCTGTAAACGTGACCTTGCCGGGTTTGTCTGTTTTCAGGCGAATCACGATGACCTGATCGACGGGGCTGGAAAAGACTTCTCGCGTGTAGCGCACTGAGTCAATCGTATACGTAACAGTGGCCACGGCCGTATCCAGATTAAGATCTCGCCGATATTCCGTCACCCCATTCGCGTCCGGAAACGTCAGCATCAGGTCGCCAACGCACTGATAAGGCATTTGGTTCAATGGCCTGGCCATCATCTTCTGACCGATCAGATTATGCGCTTGGCGATATCGGCCGGTAAAGATCAATTCCCGCACCTGCGGCAATGCCTCAAGCGCATCAGGATTTGCCGGGTCGTACGGTCCGCCGGCCCAGAGCGTATCTTCATTCAATTGGATCCGCTCCTTCGCAACGCCACCGAAGACCATCGCCCCAAGCCGCCCGTTGCCTACTGCCAAGGCCTCAGTCCATTGCTTGGCTGGCTGGCGGTACCACAGACTCAGTGGTTCCGCAGGCGGTTGCGCCATAGCAACACTGCCGGATATGGTCAGAATCAACGTCAGAAGTATAATAGGGTGTCTGCCGATCATGTTATAAGCCTTTCAAAGAGTATACTCTTGTTTACCTCCAAAATCCCGGATAAAATGCCCTTTCTACCGAACATTCCAAAAACACGCCAGTCCTCTGAAGCTTAATCCAACCGATAAACGCTCAGCCCTGCCCTGTCAGTGGGTGGCCTATTCCTGGATTGTAGCAGCTGGCTCCAGGAAAGGATCGCCGAAAATAATCCATGAAAAGTCCGCACG
>JASFMF010000010.1:0-12027 GCA_050117705.1 Phycisphaerales bacterium | reverse complement strand
GGTTCGGCAGAGCATACCCGATCGCTGATAGGCTTCCTCATATTTAGTCGGCAGCGTCCGCATTAATAACTATCCCCATCGTCTAAAAATGGTAATTGCTCTAATACAATCTTCGGCTTATAAATAAGATGATTGGATTCGTTTTTCGGAAAAGGCGAACCGTCGAATTGAACCAAATAAGCATCGAAATAACTATCGCCCGGCTGATAAACTAAGGGCATTGTACCATTGCCGGAATCGATCCAAGCATCTCGAAGAGCATTATAATTTGTATTGCCGGAAATTAAAAATTCTCGTATAAATATTTTGCTCGAATTTCGGCGTTTTCTAATATGGTGCTTATAACCCGAGCCGCCTGGAATAGTAAGTATATGAGGATTGTCAAGATCGTTTTCCGGCCATTCATTAAATTGACCGATGTCGAATTCTTGGCAACAGGCCAATAAAGATATTTCCGGCACGGTCGAGCCGATTGTAATTTCAAAGCGCCAATATCGGTAAGGATCAGATGTTTCGGTAATTTCCTTCAATCTAATCGGCCCTTTGACCTGTGAATGTATGCTAACCGGTGATGAAAAAGCATTATTATAAGTTGAATCATCGCTGGAATATTTTGCCATAATTGTTACACTGGTCGCCAAGCTTTTATAATTATGGACAAATAATACTATATAATCAACGGTCTTTGCTTCCTGTAAATCAATATCAATTGTCTGGGTTGCCGCAGAAGTCGGCTTCCACCATTGATCGGGATTGTTATCAATTATATTTTCTTTCGGAAATCCAGTTGCCTCGGAAGTTGCGCTATCAACAACCGCATCTTCCATGTTTAGCATCGTATATAATTTAATTGAATCTGACATCGGGCTGACCTGTTAAATTACCTTCCTGCCTTACAAGCAAAGATTCACCTGTAAAAATTTGTTTTTCCAGGGCGCGGCTATTTACCTGGGCGCCGGACGATATATTAGAAATTATCTGAGTGTCGATACCGGAAAGGCCGTCCTCCATACCTTCCCGGAAAAACATTGCCGCCCGACGCCCTTCGTTCATTAACATTCGGTCGTTTGCCGAAACATCAAACCATTTAAATAATGATAGAAACGGCCCGCCACCAGCAAAGAACCCGGCGGCATCCAAAAGAATTTGATTTAATAAAAACTTAACGACATCGGCGGCCATGCCTTTCAGCACCATTTGAAAATCGGTTCGCATACCGAAAGCCAGATCGACAAAACCGCCGGTCATCTGTTGGGTTTTACTCATAAAAAAGGAATCAAACTGGGCTTCGGCTTGCTGTCGCTGTTTAACATTTTCGTCATAAGCCGTTAATCTTTTTTGAAGACCGGTATTCAATACATCGAACCTTTTGTCCGATTCATCTTGCTCAAGCTCGTAAAGACTGACAAAATGTTCCTGCCTGCCGGTTCGTTCTTCCTCGTTTATGATGGCCAGCCCATCAAGATATGGACCTTTGATAGTTTCAAAATACTCATTAATTTGAGTTATGGCCTCGTCCGTCGTCGGTAAAAATCCAGCGGGCGGCGTATTAACTTTAACCCCGGTTACGAATTCGAGATATTTATCAGCCATCGCCTGTAAATTAAGTTCGAATTGCGTACCCGATATTTTATCAATATTTTCAGCGGCGGCTTCGGCACTTTCGGCCAGGGCCTTCATGCCCACAGCTATATAATCCTTGCCTCCCAATTCATATAATTTGGAAAGGCCACCCATTAATTGCGATTGAATACTGTAATAAACTTCTTTGATATCGGAGATGAATTTGTCAAGATGAATTATTGTCATATCGATTGCCAGCGGTATACCTTCGCCGAAATATCTGACTATACTTTCCCCCGCCGCCAGTAATTCCATTGTCGGCCCGGCAACAAATTTACCGATCGTAATTTGCAGATCAGTCCAGGCTACTTTGAGCGCTTGAATTTTCCCCTTCGTCGTATCCATCAACTCGGCTTCCAGCCCCTGGAATTGCGCCGTCTGCCGCATTATCTCGGTATAGATAGCGTGCTGCTGGGTAACTTCGTTAATGGCGGTCCCGGCGCCGTAAAATCCCTCGGTGATCTTTTTATTAACCTGATCCAGTCGAACCGTGACACCGATATTGTCCAGAATGGCCGGGTTTAATTGCTTAATCGCTTTAATGATAAGCGGAAATTGTTCTTCGAAAGATTCGCCCATTGCGATAGTCGCGTTACGCATGGCCGAGGTCAGATTATTGATTTGCTCGACGGTTAAAGTCGTTGTCATTCCCTTGAGAAATCCGGAAGCGATCGATGCCTTCGAAGCCAGGCCGCCGACTTGAGATTCCATTGCGGCGTAAACATCGACCATCGAACGGCCCGTCGTTCCGACAACTTTCTCGAGCGATTTTAAATTCGCTTCATAGTCGGCGAAAATGGTAAACGATTCGGTCGCTAAATCAATCGCTTCTCTCAAACCAATATAAGCGGTAGCGATACCGGCCACCGAGCCGGCCACTTTTTTAAGTGTCGACGATGCCCGGTCCCGGGCGTTCACTTCAAGCTGTAATTTCTCACGGCTGGTTGCCATAATGCTTTACTGCCATTTCCCGGGCGGCGTTTATATGATCAACCGCCTCGACATATAGATTCGGATATTCCTGAAGTTTATAATAATCAATGTTACCCAGGCCGTTTAATCGCTGATAAGCTTTTAAGGCTTCGACGGAGAATTGCGTAAAAAAAGGAATCGGGCAGATAGAAAAATTCAGCATTATATCGAGAGCCAGCATATTATCATGGCCATATTTATCGGATGCAATGCTGAATATTTCTTGCCAGTTGTCTATTGTAATCGGCTGCCCTTCCACTTCGATCTCCTGATTCAATAAAAGGCATTTCCAATTTTTACCTTTACAGCTCGCGCAATCGAAGCGCCGGGTTTTAGTCTTGGCGAGATAAGCTCCGAATTGCACGAGCAATTTCAGTTTTTTTGTTCGGCTTCTCCGACATAGGACAGATTCGTTATCTCCACCGAAAGCATTACAAGCTGTCCGTAGACCATACGCTGGCTGCCGTTGTTCGAAATCGTGGCCTCGATATCCAGATCGCCCTCGAGCCAGGTCGTATATTTCTTGGTGAGTTCGACAATCTCATCATAGAATTCGTCTTTACCGGATAGCCACTGCATACGAGCATTTTGAAGCCTATTAAAATCACCGACCGTAGCCGGTTTGATCCTCGCATGGAAAGGCTCAATATCCTTTCCCTCGACAAGAACATCGTATTCCCGATTCGGATCAATTGTTTTGATCATTTAATTTCCTCTATTTCTATATCACATTCAATAACTCCGGCCTGCTTTCGTTTTTCTTTCAAATCTTTAATTTTGAAAGTGCGACCGGTTAATTTATCAAGCAAATCTTTAGTAAAAAATACTTGATAAATTCCATCGCCTATATCTTGGCAATAGATTGTTTCCATTTAATACCCCGCATCCTGGGCGTCGGCGATCGTCAGCGTATAAGGTTCGATCGAATTGACTTTGTCGCCGACAATCATTCCCGATATCTGACAGGCGGCAATACCGTTTTCGCCCGCGATATCTTTCGCCTCGTTTACGTGAACATTCAAAACCCACTTTAAATCGCCGTCCTCGGTTCCATCCGGCATTGTAGCCGCGACACCACCGCCGTCCCAACCGATAATGAATTCAATCAGGGCATCATCGTTATCATCGATCTCGGCCTGGATAGCCAGCGTATGGGCATCGTAATTAAGGATAGTCGAGAATATCCCGCCGAATTTACCATAACCCCAATTCTGAAATTTACCGGTTCCATCATGGCCGACCTTGACCATGGCCCGAGTGGTTTCCCACGAAGTATTGCCGACAACCGTGACTGCGTTATCCGAGCCCGCATAATCAACGGTCATATTTATTCTGCCGAAATGAAACAAATCCGAAGCCGTTGCCGCTTCGAGTTGAGCCGCTCGCGCCCATGTCCCGGAAGGGTTGCTACTGCGAGCAATGGCCCCCCGACCACGACAGGTAGCGGACATTTGAAGATAGCCGCCCGGATCAATCGAAAACCCGAGCTTCTCCGCGCAGATAACATCCGCAATTTTATAAGAGCTGGCCACCGTCGGCTTGCGGAATACGAATGATCCTATATAGCCCGCATTGACGGTATGGTCCGGCCCGGTATCGTGCGGCGTCATGGTCTTCAAATGAGGTGTTGAAACGCCCTCCGAATCGACATTCTGAAGATGCATGGCCGCAAAGACATGGATTTCGTCTTTCAATACGCCGATATGCTCCCGGCTCTTATATTCAAACGCCGGTGCCGAATAATATGTAGTCGTATGGTGATTGACTTTATCGTCATTCCGAGTTCCGGTCAACGCTGCGTCGCCGGCATTTTTGGTATAATCAGGATCGATCTCTTCGACTATACCGGATAACTCGAGGGCATCGTCGCCGTCGACTTCGGCCGTACCCCACGTTCCTTGAAACGGCACCGCCGGAGAACCGGATTTCAATAAACCGATTTTGGCATCGGCGACGTTTAATACTGGAAGAGCCATTAGTCGTCACCTCCTTTCTTGCCTTCTGTAACTTTGCGTAATGGGGGTGGCTTCGGCGGAGGTGGTGGAATTGCCTCACCTTTGGCCTTGCCTACCGGTTCACAAAACCCCAATTCGATCAAATAATTAGCCGTTTTATCCGGGACATCGACTTCCGCATTAGCACGCAACGCCCGGAATTCCTCATTGGTTACATGCATCAACTTCCAACGTTCCGGAATTTTGGTAACTGCTTTGATTTTCATATTTATTTCCTTTCGATATCGCTATATTTATCAAAAAAAACAAAAGCCCGACCATTAGAAGCGCGAAAGCCCCGACGATTATCGTCAATGCGAATATGCCTGCTTGTTCGCTCATACCTGCTCGTAACGTTGCGAGTGAAAGACTTTTATAGTCGCCTGGCCGCCGACTGTGGCCGATTCCGAGAATTCCTCCCGGACTGAATCTATCGTAAAATCCTTCAAGCGATAGCCGCTCGCAAGGATATAATTTTCGTTCAATTTTGATTCGACCGAATTAAAAAGGTTTTCCACCAGCGTCGGATTCAAATATCGGCCGGCATAATTAACGTGGATACGAAGTATAAACTGCATTAACCAGTGAGCTAATTCGGCGGCCGACTGGGATCCGGTATCTCCTCGGGCGGCGTCACCCAGCTCGACCGAAATAGCATTTAGTTTCAGAGCCGCTTTAGCATGGCTGTCATAGACATAATTCAATGCCGGGGCATAACTATCATTAGACATCGTTGTAACCAGATTATTTAAGTGCCCGACAATAGCGTCTTTGCAGGTCTTGAATACGTCGGGCGTTCCGTAGATATCCGTGCCCGTTGAATCGGCGGTCGATTTAGCGTCATACCATATAAGATTTGCGCCCATGACGATCACGGCATCATTGACCGACTGCTCAAGATAAAGGCTTTCCTGACCGGTCAGATAGAAATCGAGCGCATTATCCCCGAGGCTCGGCGGGGAATATGAGATTTTTCGGATATCGTCACCCAGCTCGGTAACTTCCTGCTCAAGATCGGCATCCTTATCAATAGTCGCCTCAATGAATAGTTGCGTCTGGTTTCGAAGATTCGTCGGCCCCTCGACTTGAATCTCTTCCGAACCCTCAAGAATGGCAATCGCGGGCTTTTTCTGCTGAATCGTATCGAACGGAACAGTCGATCGCTGGACCGTCTGAGCCGTATGGTTACAACCCGCGCTTTGCTTAATACCCTTAAAGGCGGTTACGAGGTTTTCGAGTATGGTGTTTTTAACGCTCATCGCCTTATCGGTTTAAAGATTGTATCCGAAAATAGTTTTATCAGTTCTTTCCATTTGCCTTTTATTGTCGGCCAGAAATAAGCGCGTTTGGGAATCTTGACCTTCCGACCACGCCCGGCCTTCCCACCGAATTCATGTATTCGAGCATAGACAATATTCGGTCCGACAATCATTCCTTTACCGTGATTGACTATTCGATAATTTATTGATCGCCGGAGCATACCGGTCCGACTTCGCAGGTCTTTATGCGGCGACTTTTTTAGTTTCAGGGGATTACTCGGCTTCAATTTTGCCTTAACCGCCGCCGTCGCATAGGCGCCTATCTTAGTCAATCCGGCAGTCATATTCTTAGGCAGACCGCCGACAAACCGTTCCAGCTTAATCGACTTCTGTTTCTGGCCCGCGAATGTAACCGATATTTCCATCAATCCCCCACAAATCGCTTATATTGATTCAATGTCAATCGAATCCATTCCGGCATCTTATTGAACTCATAAACAAAAGCTTGATCCGACCGGGACCATGTAGATATTCCAAGTTTATCATTATTGAATAGTTTAAACCGCAAGCCGACTAATCCAATACAGGCGGCTTTTAAATCCCAGGGAATTGATTGCCGAGCATAGCCGTAGGAATAAACGACTTTCCATTTTAACGATTCGGAAAACCTGTAACCGTTCGTAAATTCCAGAATGCCCTTATCCCATTTATTATCATTACTGATCGTATAGGCCGAATCGAGGGCCGTCCATTGCGTTTTGTCCCAATAAGAGATATTCGTCACGTCGATATTGCCGACAATCGGAGCATAGCGCATTCGCTTTTTTGTCTGACCGTTACCCTCAAATTCGTAAGTATCGGAACCGGTTATAAACTTATTATTCGTTTCCTTTTCGATAAATTCGGTTACGCTGTTAATCAGGTTTTCAAGAAATTCCTCTGGGAAATTATCCTTAGTCGAATCCACGTTTAGAGGCCGCTCGAGATCGGCGAGTTCAATAATCGCGCTATCTATCAGGCTCATTACTTATTTTTCCTCGGGCTTTTCATCGCCTTATTTTTTGCCGGTTTACCCTTAGCTTTTTCACTACCGCCGACAATTTCAAAATATTTCGGCCAGGTTGTCGTAAGCCGTTTGGCTTCGGCGTCCGAGACTTCCTTGATATCCCCCGGCAGGAAACTAACCGGTCCGTTATATTTACCGCCGGGGAATTTTTTACATTTTACTTTCACAAAAAACCTTTCCGATAAAAGGGGAGAAATTAATCTCCCCGATTATCAAGTACTAATATTATAGCCGGTGTTGACGACATGATTGCTCGAGGTCGTCGCCATCGGCTGGAAATCCATCCGTAGAAACGCGATCAGCGAAGTCACGTCATAGAACGGATTGAAGTGGGTTAGCACTTCGATTCGACGCCGGTATCCGATCCTGAACGACGGCGTATGGACCATAATCAGGACGGTTCGGATATCGCTGGAGCCGCTCTGAACGCCATTAGCGTCAAGATTATCGGCAACAAGCGGATGCGGGATAATCGGAATATTATCAAACCGCATAAGTTCACCCGTCAAAACAACCGCATTCGGACCATACTTATCAAGAGTCAAAACCGAATCCAGGTCTTTCAGGAAATGCTTTAAATAGCATTTTGCCGAACAGAAGATAACCAGCTCTTCGGGATAAACGCCGTAGGGATCACCGGCCGTTCCGGCAACCATTCCGGCCCGGACATCGCGTAAAGTATCTTCGCTAAACGTCGACATATCGATCCGCGCCGAAGTCGTATGCTGTTCGGCAGCATAGCGCAGACCATCGACCAGTTTTCTGGCGTCAGTCGAACCTATACTGGCACCGGTATCGATATCGGCCGTTTCCTGTCCGTTAAGAATTGCCTGATCGACCGCGCGAGACATTGATCGGACGATCTTGTTCCGGGCAAACGGAATAATGGCAATCGCCGAATCTTCGACTAATTCGGTAGCTACCTGATAACGAGCCCGGAGCTTCTCGGCGGTAAAGGTATATTTCGCGGTCGGCGGGGTTTGTTCGGTTGAGTCGGCTAAGGCTGTGATAACGCTGGTCTGCTCCGACGCAATAACGGCAATAGTATCGGAACCGTCGGCCGGGATAGTGCAGGGATTTGACCACATATCGAAGTCGGTAAATACTTGCGCCGCCCGGTAAGCCAGTTTGGTATGCTCGAACAGCTCGGACGATAAAACCGTCGGGACGAATTCGTCGCCGTAACCGGAATAAGTCGAATACATGGCCTTGGCGAATTCATTGAATTCCTCCCAGAGCTTTAACGATTTGACGTTTTCGGCCCACGGCTTGGTGTGGAATTTACCATAGCGAGGATCGTCCAGCCCATCTTTCGCGCCCGATGACGCCCGTAGCAGACAGGTGGCAAGAATAACATCATCATTCATTTTCCGCAGCCGAGCCACCTTACAATAAGCGTCTTCGTTCAAAACCGCCTTCAGGTGATCATCCGGTTTCATCATCAACGATTTGTAATCATAGGGAATCTCGGACATCGGGCCATGCGGCAACTTGGTCTGCTTGATGTCCTTGATGCGGTCGTTAACTTCGTTCATTTCGGCGAGGAAATCGTTTTTGATGCGGTCAATCCGCTCGTCGACTTCGGTTTCCGGGATACCCTTCGGAATATCTTCGACGGCCTTTTTAAAGACCATCAGATCGCCGATTTTATCCTTGATATCGGATAAGGTAACCTGAGCTTCCTCGTTTCCCTTCTTGGCGGTTGCGAGCTCGGCTTCAAGTCCCTTGATTTGCTCCTGCATTTTCTCAGGGTCAATTGTGGACATAGTTTTGCTCCTTTTGGTTTTCCCTCCGCCTTCAAGGGATAACGATTTAAGTTTGATATCTTTCTTTTTGATCGCCTCGACTAAAGCTTCCCGGTTCGCCGGGACATTGACAATCGATATCTCCCAGAGGTCGAGGACTTCAATTTCGTTCGGCTCGTCCTCTTCATTTTCAACGTAACCGCCCTCCGGCACCGAATAACCGATTGAAAAGGCTTTTAGGATATCGGACTCGACTAATGTCTTGACATCACGGCCCTCGATAGTATCGGCTATACCGGCCTCGATCCATAAACCTTTTTGATCGATCTTATAGTCAATGACCTTACCAACCGGTTTGTCAAACCAGAGATGATTAACCAGTAAAACCGGGAATTCCATAAACGAGGTCATCGTATCGCCGAATGCCGACGGCTTAACAATCTCATCATAGGAATCGACGGCGTTAGTCGAGGCATAGCCGGAAATCGTCAGAATGAATTCTTTTGATTTCGGCTCAGCCGTCTTTATGTTTTCACCGGTTCTAAACTTACGCATAATCGGCCGTCACCTTGCGAATTGCTCGATATAAACTTCGTAGGTAACCGTTGAATCGGATTGATTGGAAGCCGAGTCGTCGACAAGCGTAACCACTGACCATTGTAACCAGTCGGCGATAAATCCGGAATCGTCAAAATCCGGTAGCTCTAAAATTGTCAAATCCGAATCAACGATAGCGAATGTTGCCGTCCAAAACGGAGCCGCATCGGAATCATCGAAATAACCCGATTCCGAACCGGTATAAGCCATAACTTTAATCGAATCGTCAACGGTATCGATCAGGCTATCCGACCCCCCAACCCCCGCGCTGTCGCATTCATAAAGCCGGGCACCGATCCGAATAAAGACCGTGCTGTAATCGTCAAGGCCGGGGAATCGCCATTGTGCGGTTGTCGTTTCGGCCTGTTTAGCCGATGCGTCAAGTCCGATCTCATGAGTGAATCGCGCCGAACCGGACATTTTCTGGCCTTTCGGTTTTTCGGCCGCGGTCGGGTTTTCCGGCGGTATGTAGGTTACAATCAATACCGCCGCCAGCAAAATAAACCATAATGCAATCAAAAGACGCTTTTTCATATCGTCTTTCCTTCCTCGCCTTGCTTAGTCATCAAAGTTCGCAATTGTCGTACATCTGCAATTTATTACTTCCTCGGGTGGCGCCGACGGATCGCCGGGATACATCATCGGCCAAGTGCCCCGGGTAAACGGTTGATCTACCCGGACAACCTCACCGTCAAGATCGAAATGACTATCCCGCGTCGATATATCTAAAGACGCCAGCCATTCTTTTTTTTCTACACCGGCCTGCTGATAGCCAATTTGCGTTCCTCCATTGACAGCCGTAAGCATTTCGGTTCGGGCGATACGGACCGACCGAACCCGGCTGAATTGTGTAAAGGTTTCCCTGATTTCTTTTTCAAGCTGACCAAGCGACCACTGATTTTCGTAGCCTTCGATCAATATATTTCGAATACCATTGAAGGTTGTATTGTTGATTTTCTCACTGCGATTAACGAGCTGGGTCAAAACACCATCGACCTCCGGACTGTTGACATTAAAAATAAGATCGACGTTGTATTGCCCAAAGACTCGATCGCCGGAATCCAAGATTACATCTTTAAGATAAGATTCGATCTCAGCCACCAGATAAGCGTTTTCAATATCTTTATCGAATATCGAGCTGATATATTTCGGGTCCGGCGTATCCTCTTTGATTTGCAGCTTATAATACCAATCGCGCATCCACAATCCTTTCGCAGTCGCTTTAGCGATAGCATCGATAAGCCGCTCCGATTGACCTTTAAAATAACCCTGGATGATCTTTTTATATCGGCGCTCTTTAGCGGACAGAAAATCATCGTATCGTTTCCAGCGCTGATATTTGGCGGCTTTGACGGACCGCCCCGGTAAGGCGAACCCGGCTTGGCCCGTCGCGCCAGCCTCAAGGTTTCCAACCACCTCGTTTTGAAAACCCCTATATTCGTTTAATGCAAAAGCCGCCGGCAATTCCGCCCATTCGTAATCGAGCGGGTCTTGACCGAGCGACTCCAATACCCGGTTAATAGGCATATAATGCCGACCCAGGATAGCCAGTCTCTGGGCTTCCTTGAGCCGGTCGGCCTGCAATGCCTCCACGCTGGATAAATCAAATTTATAAACGATATCCTCTTCGGGATAAAAGCGCTTTAAAATCTGCCGGTTTAAAGCGTCCTTGATAATATTAAGCTGCGGGATAAGTGTGTGCCGCCAGAAGGTTTCCTCTTGAATCTTCGCATTCGCATAATTGGCGTATTCGTAAATACCGGCCACCGAGGGCGGTATGCCTAAAACCCCGAATATCTTTTCCCGGTTACGTTTCAAGAGAACTTCAAACTGAATATCTTTATGCGACTGAGCACCTTCTTTCAATTCACCACCGTATTGCGGAACGAAAATCTTATGAGCCTTCTTATACCCGCCATGACTTTTATTGAAAGCCTCGATTAGTTGTTCGGCCTGTTCTCGCGTAAACTGCATACCCGCCCCGGGAGCGTAGATCATAGATACCGAGCAACCCTGTTTGAAATAGATTTTATTATACATCTCTAAATAATAGTCCATCAATATCTGCCGCTCAATCGGCTGAATATTCGACAAACCATATAGCGGATTATTGATATTATAATACCGAATATGTAGAACTTCCTCGGGCTTTAAATGATACTCGGTTTCTTTGTTTTCATCGACGACATATTCCGTGATCTCTTTTTGGTCTTTGGTATGCTTGACATTAACCCGATAAGTTTGAATCGGCCAGAGGTTAATATTATCGCCCAATTTTTCGATCTGACAAAAAGCGTTGCCCGTTAGATCAAGCGACGCCGAGAAATGGACCATCAACTCGGCTTTAGTAATCCAGGGATTCGGGTTTTGAATTATATCAAGGGCCGGATGATCGAGATTGTCTTCGTAAGAGCGATGACCGTCTTCAATAATAACATCCTGAACGGTCACCGGCAACCAGGCGAGGGCTTGAGATTTACGCTGTATAGCGATCGCAATATTAGCATCCTGGCGCTCGGTTAAAGCCGCCGCTTCGGTATTTTCAGGATGTTCACTCTGGCCGCCGCGGACGAGGTAGTCCGACACCCACCCGGTTATCATCTTCCGGAGACTGTTGAACTCCATCCGGGTCGGACGGCTAAACTAGTTTTTTAGTTTATCAAATATTGTCAATCATTGTCGTCGTTTCTCGCCTTGTTCATTCCTAAAAGTTTTTTTGAATCACGGATAAATATCTCAATGCCTTTGATTCTTACCGGAGTTTTATGACG
>JASFMF010000009.1:0-12228 GCA_050117705.1 Phycisphaerales bacterium | reverse complement strand
CCGCTCTCCAAAATAAATCGGCGGTTTTCATTCAATGTGTCGGCTCTCGCGAAGAGGAACACATGTACTGCAGTAGAGTATGCTGCAGCACCGCCGTTAAAAATGCTCTGAAAATCAAGGAGCTCAAGCCCGAAGCCGATGTTTATGTATTATATCGTGACATTCGCACCTACGGTTTTAATGAGGAATATTTCCAGATCGCCCGCGATAAAGGCATTATCTTTATTAGATATGAAGTGGACAATAAACCCAAAGTAACAAACAAAGACGGCTTGAAATTAACAGTTCACGAGCCGCTTTTAAACCGCGAGCTTATACTGGAACCTGATTTACTTGTTCTTAGCAGCAGAATCGAACCCGATAGCGGCAATGAAGCACTTGCCAAGCTGCTTAAAGTCCCAATGAACGAAGATGGATTTTTCTTAGAGGCACACGTAAAACTCCGGCCGGTCGAATTCGCTACTGAGGGTATATTCGTAGCCGGCCTTGCTCACAATCCTAAATCTATGGCCGAAACAATTGCTCAGGCCGAAGCCGCTGCCGCCAAAGCCTGCACAATTATCTCCAAGGAAAAATATGAGGCCGAACCCACTATAGCAGCCCTCAATGACGATCTTTGCGATGGCTGTGGTATTTGTGTGCCGGTATGTGAATACAATGCACTTGAAATTGTAGATAGACAAGGCGGTAAAGAAGAAGAGAAGATTGTTCGAATCAACGAGGCTATGTGCAAGGGTTGCGGCGGATGCGTAGCCGCCTGTCCCAGTGGAGCAATGGAGCAAAAAGGATTCAAAAACGAACAAATGCTCGCAATGATTAAAGCAGCTTTGGCTGATTAGAGGAGAAACAGAAGTAACAAATGACATTTAAGCCAAAAATTATCGTTTTTTGTTGTAACTGGTGTGCATATGCCGGAGGGGATTTAGCAGGTATAAGCAGATACCAGATTAAACCCTATTTCCGCGTTATAAGAATTATGTGCAGCGCCCGTGTTGATCCTGAATGGATTATGGAAGCTTTCAGATTAGGTGCTGACGGTGTTATGGTAGCCGGCTGTCATCCCGGTGATTGTCATTATATCGGCGGTAACTATCGCACAAGAAGAAGGATAGCCATGCTTCGTTCTTTATTAACACAGTTTGGTTTAGATGCCGAACGTCTGGGACTTGCCTGGATTTCCGCCGGCGAGGCTGAAAAGTTCGCCACAACTATGAATGACTTTATTGACCGCGTAACTGAGCTTGGGCCTAGTCCTTATCGAACCGATGCTGCAACTACTAAATCCACCGGTCTTGAGAAGGAGACCGCAGATGCCTGATAAAATAAAAATCGCAATAGCCCAGGGAGCGACCTGTTCCGGATGTGATATCGCCGTGCTTGACCTGGACGTTGAGCTTCTAAAACTTTTCGAAGTAGCCGACCTGTCATACGCACCTCTGGCAACTGATATAAAATTAAAAGACGTTGAAGCAATGAAAGACGGCGAAATCACCATATGTTTATATCACGGCGCCGTACGCAATAGTGAAAACGAGCATATAGCCAAGTTGCTGAGAAAAAAATCAGTAATTATGGTCGCCTATGGTGCTTGCGCAGCCTTCGGGGGTATTCCCGGCCTGGCTAATGTTACATCCAAAAAGAAAATTATGGATGCCGTCTATGACACAACCGCAACAACGGTAAATCCTGAACATACCCGTCCCCAGACACATTATGTAAGCCCCGAAGGCCACGAGCTGGAACTTCCTGAGTTGTACGAATCCGTAAAGACCCTGGACGACGTCATTGAGGTCGATTACATCATTGGAGCCTGCCCGCCTACACGCGAAATGAATGTAAAGCTCCTCGCCGTTGTTCTCGATTTTGTTCATGGAAAAGCCGGTTTACCGCCAAAGGGAGTCATCCTGGCCTCTGAAAGAACCCTCTGCGATGAGTGTCCGAGGCAGAAACCTGATAAAGTTTTCATTGATGAAATTAAAAGTGTAGATTACACAGAGCTTGATCCTGAGAAATGCTTCCTTGAACAGGGTATAATGTGTTTCGGCCCCGCCACACGCGCCGGCTGTGATTCCAAATGTATAATTGTTAATATGCCCTGCCGGGGATGTTTAGGGCCAACATCAGCCGTACTCGACCATGGCGCCAGTTGTCTTAGCGCGTTCACTTCAATATTGAAGGTAAGCGGCTCCGAATCAGAAATACCCGAGGAAGAAATCGAAAAACTGATGGAAAAAATGCGTGACCCGCTGGGAACATTCTACCGGTTCACATTACCCAAATCACTCTTAAAGAGAGTTGTAAAAGAAAAATAAGAAAAAGCTAAATACGAGATATCAAATATGAGCTATCCAAAGCTTGAAGACAAAAAGTACAAAGTAAAAGAAAAGGTCATTCGCATAGCCCCCGCTACCCGGCTGGAAGGCCATGCACAAATAAACGTATTTCTCGACGACCAGGGTGAGGTCGAAGACACTTACTTTCAGGTTGTGGAATTACGTGGTTTCGAGGAATTCTGCAAAGGCAGACCGATTGAAGAAATACCGCGAATCACTACGCGACTTTGCGGCGTATGTCCCTGGCCGCATCATTTAGCAGCGGTAAAAGCCCTTGATATGGCATATAACGTCGAACCAACACCTACTGCTAAAAAACTCCGCGAGTTGGGTTATTGTGCCCATATACTCCACAGCCACATCGCTCATATTTATGCGATGTCTGTTGGCCCTGACCTTATTTGCGGCTGGGCTGCAGAACCCGAAGAAAGAAACATCGTCGGAGTGATAAATGTCGTCGGTCCTGAAATCGGTAAAAAGGTCCTCATCAACAGAGCACATGCAGAACTGATTCAGGAAATTGTCGGCGGCAAAGCCACACACCCAATTTTTGGGTTGCCCGGCGGAGTATCCCAACCGCTCTCCAAAGAAAATCGTGATAAAATCGCAAAAATGGCAGATGAACTTGTCGAATTCGGTAAGTTCACTCTTCAAGTTGTTGACGATTTCATTCTCAAGAACGAACAACTTGTCGCCGCGGTTGTGAATAAGGACCTTTTCTATCACGAAACCTATTATATGGGGATGGTCAACGAAAAGAATGAGCTAAATTTCTACGACGGCGATATCCGTATAATCGACCCGACCGGCAAAGAGTTTGGCAGATTTGGACCGAAAACATATCTTGAACATATGGCTGAGCATGTCGTGCCATGGAGTTACCTTAAAATGCCGTACCTGCGTAAAGTAGGCTGGCATGGATTTGAGGACGGTCCAGATAGCGGTATCGTGAGGGTCGCTCCATTGGGGCGTCTTAATGTTGCCGACAAAATACCCACACCTATTGCTCAGGAAGCTACTGAAAAGTTTTTCAGTGTACTCGGCGGCAAACCTGCACATTTCACACTTGCTTTCCACTGGGCGAGAGCTATCGAGGTTATGTATGCAGCAGAAAGGCTAAAAGAACTGATTGAAGACCCTCAAATCACTTCCAAGGATGCTCGAAATATCCCGACAGAAAAGCCGACAGTCGGTGTAGGTATCATCGCAGCCCCACGAGGCACACTCATACATCACTACGAATGTGACGACAACGGATTTATTAAGAAATTAAACCTATTAGTCGCTTCCAGCATTAATTATCCTGCGATGAACCTCTCGATGAAAAAAGTTGCAAAAGCAATCATCCATAAGGCCGAAGTCAGTAACGGCATATTAAATATGCTGGAAATGTGCTTCCGAGCTTATGACCCTTGTTTTTCCTGCTCGACCCATGCTTTACCGGGTCAAATGCCTATGGAAGTGAATGTTTTTAACAGCAGCAAGGAACTCATCAAAACCATGACTCGTGACCCAAATTAAGAGAAATAAAATGCGGGACACGGGAAAAACGCTGATTCTTGCCCTCGGCAATCCAATTCTCTCCGACGACGCCGTTGCACACAAAGTAGCCGACCACCTTGCAGAACATCTTAACTCTGCCAAATACGATATCATCAAATCTTCCGCCGCAACAATGGATATTATTCCCAAACTCACCGGCTACAACCGATTAGTAGTGATTGACGCTGTACAGCTTGGTTCAGCACCCGTAGGAACAGTGCACCATTTTAATCTGGAGGATTTAGCTTCTACCGTCCGCAAGAGCAGCCCTCATGATATCAACTTTGCAACTGCTTTTTCGATGGCTGAACAATGGGGATATCATATCCCAGCTAATATTCGCATTTACGGCATAGAAGCCAAGGAATTGACTAAGTTTTCTCAGAATTGTACTCCGGAAATCACAAAAAAGTTACCCGAAATAGTCGAACATATTCTCTCCGATCTCAAAGAACAATAATGAAAGACTATAAGTTTTAATAAATAATCCAGTCTTCATCATTACTATAATATCCCCGATTTTAGCAAAACTATGAAATTTATAAGCTCAATAATTTCATAATCATCAACGAAAATCTTCATTTTTATTAAAATCCACCTTATATCTAACAATTTTACTTTGTATCGCTTGACATCATTGAATCCTTGTGTATAATGCCTGCTTCCATACTAAAAAGCTTAAAAGGATTTATTATGAGAAGAACTATGAAAAAGAGAATTTTGTTTACCACCGTGTTCCTTTTACTTATCAGTGGTGCGGTTCAGGCTCAGGAAGGCGAGTTAGGCGTCACCCTCGATTTACAATACAGGAGTAAATGGCTGTCTAAAGGTGCCTATGGATATGGTACACAAGGAGCATTTTTCAAAACAGTTGACCTTGACTTTTATAACAGTGGCTTCGGTGTGAAAGTTACCCATCGAAACGCCACAGCAAGCGGCTACGTTGATAAACAAAGATTTGACTACAGGCCCTACTACAAGAACACTCTATTCGAAGATGAATCTTACTCCACAAATTATAATATAAGCGTCGGCTATGAACATTACCCGGGACTGGCACGAAACAGAAGCAATACAACATGGGAGTGGATATTCGCCTTTTCCTGGCCGAATATTATATCACAGGGCATCGTCCCCCAATACATCGCTCACTATGAATATGCCGCCGGTAGCAACTACACAAAAAGGCCCAGCGGAGGTGATATGCCGTCCGGCTGGGTTCATCGCTTCATACTCGGTTATGACCTGGAAACAGCAGACCTTCCTACTCCCTTACATCTTTCATCAGAAATTGCTTACACAGATGGCCTTGGGGGAGCATCCCATGATTGGTCATATGTCGTATTTGGCGCTTCAACAAAAATCGAAATTGCTGATAATATCTCATTTACACCAGGAGTTTATTATCAGATATCAATGGATGATTCGGTCAATACTGACAAAGACCTGACGTATTGCGTTCTGAGCATGAAGTACAAATTCTAAATAGTGGTTTTTTTCAGTTGAGGTATTAGGCAGAATCAGATAACTTAAGATATTGCTTTACATTAGCGGAATAACTGGGATTTCGCCTGGTAGTGTTAGATATTTTTTCGACTGAACACCAGCCTGCCGGAAAGTGTAAATAAGAGCTAACAAGGTATTATAGATTTTAGTTACTCAAAGGAGAATATTATGGCACAAGAAAAGGCAATTGACTCTCTTATGACAGAAGAGCGAACATTTCCACCGCCGCCGTCAATCAAAGCCAATGCTCATATCAGCAGCGAAGAGCAATATAAACAAATGTGGGAAAAGTCAATTAGTGAACCGGACAATTTCTGGCTGGAACAGGCAAAAACCCTGCACTGGTTTAAGGAACCCACTAAAAGCCTTCGATACACATGGGATACGAAAAGCAGAAAAATTGAGCATACATGGTTCGCTGATGGTGAGCTAAACGTCACATATAACTGCCTCGACCGTCACCTCGGCACACCGATTGCGAAAAAAACAGCACTGATATGGCAGGGAGAGGCCGAAGATGCGGTTAAGAAATTCACCTATGAAGAACTGCACAAGCTTGTCTGTAAATTCGCAAACGTTTTAAAATCAAAGGGCGTAAAGAAAGGTGACCGTGTAGCTATTTACATGCCTATGGTTCCGGAGCTTACTATCGTTATGCTTGCATGTGCTCGAATTGGAGCAATCCATTCGATTATCTTCGGTGGATTCAGTGCAGATGCCATCGAGGGCCGTATAAACGACTCCGACTGCAAAGTGCTCATTACTTCCAACGTTTCACTGCGTGCCGGAAAACATATCAGACTCAAGGACATCTCCGACGTTGCCCTGGAAAAAACACCAACCATTGAAAATGTAATAGTAGTACAGGTCAACGATGAGCCTTGTGATATGAAAGACGGCAGAGACCTGTGGTATCACGATCTTATGGCAGATGCATCCGAAGAATGCGAAGCCGAACCCATGAATGCGGAAGACCCGTTATTTATACTTTACACGTCAGGCTCGACCGGCAAGCCCAAGGGTGTAGTCCATACGACAGGCGGATATCTAATGCACACTACTATCACCCACAAAATCATCTTCAATATTCACGATGACGATATTTACTGGTGCACTGCTGATATCGGCTGGGTAACAGGACACAGCTATATTGTCTACGGCCCCCTTGCAAACGGCAGCACATCATTAATGTTTGAAGGTGTTCCAACTTATCCGGATGCAGGCCGTTTCTGGCAAATTTGTGATAAATTCGGTGTCACTGTTTTCTATACAGCTCCAACAGCTATTAGAGCTTTGATGCGTCTTGGAGATGAATGGCCCATGAAATACAAGCTCGATTCACTCAGGATTCTCGGCACAGTCGGTGAACCGATAAATCCCGAAGCATGGATGTGGTATTATGAGAAAATCGGAAGAAATCGTTGTCCTATCGTAGATACATGGTGGCAAACGGAAACCGGTGGATTTATGATTACACCTATGCCCGGTGCACACACATTAAAACCAGGCAGTGCTTCTCGTCCATTCTTTGGTGTTGACTCCGTCGTTCTGAGAGATGATGGAAGTCAATGCGATGTAAACGAAGGCGGCAAGCTGTGTATACGCAAGCCCTGGCCCGGAATGATGCGTACAATGTGGGGAGACCACGACAGGTTTATTGATACGTACTTTACAATGTACGACAATATTTATTTCGCCGGTGATGGCTGCCGTATAGACCAGGATGGTGATTACTGGCTTATGGGTCGAATCGACGACGTCGTCAACGTCTCGGGGCATCGTATTGGAACAGCTGAGGTTGAAAGTGCCCTCGTCAGCCACGATAAAGTAGCCGAAGCAGCCGTTACACCTATGCCACACGAGGTTAAAGGCCAGGCACTTTACGCTTTCGTTACACTCGTAGGAGGAATCGAGGAAAGCGACGAGTTGAAGAAGGAACTTATTATGCATGTGCGAAAGGAAATCGGACCCATCGCAGCACCTGAAGCAATTCAGTTTGCTCCTTCTCTCCCGAAAACCCGTTCCGGCAAGATTATGCGTCGGATACTTCGCAAAATAGCCGAAAAGAATACAGACAATCTCGGTGATATTACCACTCTTGCCGATCCGAGTGTTGTAGAAGCATTAATAAAAGGCCGAGGCTAACACGCCTTTGTCTAAACAGAAAATGAACAAGTCGGACGTGTGCCTGAAAAAGCACACGTCCGGTCTATTTTCAGCAAAGGAAACTGTATATGAGCGAAGAAATAACAGCGCAACAATCGGAAATTGAAAATCATGGCTGGCGTGTAGTATTTGCCGGGATGGGTGTTAATCTTGCCCTCGGCATTCTCTACACATGGAGCGTGATAAGTAAGCGCATACCAGAAAACTGGGGCTGGAACGAGGATGATAAGTCCCTACCATATATGATTGCATGCCTTATTTTCTCGCTGATTATGGTTCCTGCCGGAAGGATGCAAGACAAAATCAGCCCACGATTCGTGGCCACAATAGGAGGTATATTGGTTGGTGTAGGATTTATCCTTGCCAGCACAACGACATCACTGATGGTCTTCGTTATCGGCTTTGGCGTACTCGCCGGCGCTGGTATCGGATTTGGCTACGCATCTGCAACACCGCCTGCCGTAAAGTGGTTTCCCGCTGCAAAAACAGGGCTTATCGCCGGAATAGTTGTTTCAGGTTTCGGACTGGCTTCGGTTTATGCAGCACCACTAACAAAGGCTCTGATAGTTAATCTTGGTTTCAAGACAGCAATATTATTACTGGGAATTGCGTTTCTGGTCGTCGTGTCTGGCCTTGCTCAGATACTAAAACCTCCACCGAAAGGTTATGTTCCCGCAGGCTCACCACCGGTAAATCAGAACGCCAAGTCCGCTAAGAAAGAAGATTTTTCTCCACAAGAAATGCTTACCACTGTTCAATTCTATCTTATTTGGTTTATGTATGTATGCGGTGCCGGCGCAGGTCTTATGGTAATTTCAAAGCTTGCCGCAATTGCAGATAAACAAGTTGGAATATCGTTGGGATTTGTATTGGTGGCTTTCCTTGCTATCGGCAATGGAGGCGGACGCATACTCGCAGGTCTACTTAGTGATAAAATTGGCCGAAAAGCTACTATGATTATCTGCTTTATATCTCAGGCTGTTCTTATATTCCTGCTTTCAAAAGCCAAAGCTGACAATTTCCTTGGTACGATTCCAACAATGGCTGTCATTTCAGCGCTTATCGGAGCAAACTACGGCGCCAACCTCTCGCTTTTCCCATCCATTACCAAAGATTTTTACGGCCTGAAGAATTTCGGAGTAAATTATGGATTAGTATTCACTGCCTGGGGTGTCGGTGGTTTTATGCTGGCAAAGCTTGCAGGAGCTATGTATGTTAAATACCAAACGTTCGCTATTGCATATTACGGTGCTTCGAGCTTACTAATCCTTGCGGCTATAATAACACTACTAGTCAAACCTCCGCATCATCAAATCGAAGCAACCGAAGCATAACTCGTAAATAAATATATCTGATAAATCAAAAGGCCTGAATAAAAAAGTCAGGCCTTTTTTTATTTACAACGATAATTAAAGCCCGTGTATCGGAAAGATATTTGCCTTAATCGCCTCTATTGTTGCTTCTATTGCGGGTATTACCATTTCGCGTTGTGTTTGATTTACAACAAATGCCCTATCCTTCAGACCTCCCTGCCAATCAGTACTTTCGAGCATTACGCCACCTACGGCGTGATCCATATCACCACCACTACTGCCCCCTGTAAAAATACTCCAGGCCAAAGCCCAGGCCCTAACGGTATTGTCGATATTGTAGCCACCACCTCCGGTTGCAACGATTGGTTTGTTAAAACTTAACAAATGTTCGATGATATCAACATAAGTATTATTAGTAAGACATAGATGTGCGAGCGGATCGCCGGAAAGAGCATCAGCTCCTAACTCAAAAACAATAACATCCGGATTATATGCCGTAATCAATGGCAGAGCTAAACTCTCGAATGCCTTCATATACACTTCATCGTAAGTACCTATTGGAAGAGGAACGTTTACACAATAGCCCTCGCCTTGTCCACTGCCAATTTCATCCTCGTGTCCCGTTCCGGGATACAACGTTCCCGGGCTCTCATGGAACGATATGGTCATAACATCACTGCGGTCATAGAATCCATATGCAACACCATCACCGTGGTGAACATCCACATCAAGGTAAAGAACCCGCTTGCCTTCTTCCGCAAAGACCGTACACGCCAGAGCCACATCATTGATATAGCAAAAACCTGCCGCTTGTTCCGGCCCGGCATGATGAAATCCCCCCGATGGATTGAATGCTATATCAGCAGAACCCGAGAGAATTAGCTTTACGCCGGTAAGCGTCGCCCCGGTAGCCAGAACCGCATAGTCATACATCCCTGCAAATATCGGACAATCTGGTGTCCCAATTCCCATATCCAGTGCTTCAGTATCCCACTTACCTTGTGCAGAAGTTTTTAACGCACGTAGATAACGGGCCGAGTGAAACTTTTTCAGGACAACTCTTTCAGCAGGTACTGGTGCTACTTCACTCTTATCTTCCCCGGATAGAAGATTCATAGAATTGATAATCTTTCTGACCTGGCCGGCCCGGTTCGTATTAAATGGACAATCTGGCGGATAGCTAAACTTCTCTAACTCCGTCGAATAAATAAAAGCCGCTTTTTTAGTTCCTAAATTCACTCCTATTGCTCCAGGGTCGTTAAATCATAAGTTATGTCATAGGCATAGCCATCGAACTCAGTATTCACTTTGTAACCTGAGTTATGAAAAATAGCAAGCATCGGTTCATTATTCGGTAATACTTTCGCGCAGAATCTTTTTACACTACGACGCTTTGCAATTTGAGTAATATAATCCAGTAAAAAAGTTCCCATTCCCTTCTGCTGCCATTCATCATGGACAAGAAAGGCCACTTCCGCCACCTGAGTTTGTGGGTCAAGGAAATATTGTGCAATAGCCACTATTTCCTCACCCGAAACTCGAGGGATAACTCCGACGATAGCTACATCCTGTCGATAATCTATATTAGTCAATCGCTGAATATCCCGATGAGGAAACACCATTGTATGAGTCATATAGCGAGTTCGTACAGATTCTTCACTCAACGAATAAAGCATTTCTGAGAGTGCCTGCTCATCGTTAGGTTTAACAGGCCTAAAGAATATTTCCGTCCCATCCCGCAAAGTCTCATAGCGTTCCAGCTCCTCCGGATAGCTGATATGTTCCCAGGCCATCTCTATCTGGTCTTCATAAATATAGTTTTGAGCTTTCGCAGCCTGGATTAGCTCTTTTCGAAACTTGGGATGCGCAATGCCAATTAACTCCAATACTCTTTCCCTGATGCTTTTGCCGTGTAAATATGCAATTCCATATTCGGTAACTACATAATGTACATCTCCGCGCGTCGTAACAACACCGGCACCTTCAGTCAAATGCGGCACAATCCTGGAAACCTCTCCATCCCTTGCTGTAGAGGGCATAGCAATTATAGCCTTGCCCCCCCTGCTTCGCGCGGCACCACGAATAAAATCAATCTGACCACCGATACCGCTGTAGAATTTATAACCCAGCGAGTCCGAGCATACCTGGCCCGTCAGGTCGATTTCCAGTCCGACGTTAATCCCAACCATCTTTTCATGCTGACTTATAATATTCACATCATTCACATACTCTGTCGGATAAAACTCAAAAAAAGGATTATTATCGATAAAATCATACAATCGCCGCGAGCCCATACAAAAACTCGCCACAACCTTTCCGCGATTCATCGATTTCTTAGTACATGTAATTGCTCCGCACTCGATAAGGTTGATTATCCAGTCACTGAACATTTCTGTATGAACACCAAGGTCTTTCTTGTACACCAGATATTCAGCCAGTGCCTGTGGTATACGTCCAATGCCGCACTCGATTGTACTGCCGTCTTCAACAAGTCTGGCGATGTTTTGACCGATTCTCCGCAATGTCTCGTCCGATTCCGGTATTGGAATCTCAACGATGTCTTCATCATAAGGAACCATCATATCAATGGTATTAACATGAACGAAACTATCTCCAAACGTTCGAGGCATCCGGCTATTAACCTGCGCAATGACATATTTGGCATTGGCTACGGCCGATTTAACAATATCTACGGACACACCAAGGCTGCACAATCCATTAGCATCAGGCGGTGTTACGGTAATTAAGGCGACATCAATGGGAATCCTGCCACTGTCAAACTCATGAGGTATTTCCGACAAAAATATCGGTGTATAGTCACCAATACCCCTCTCCAAAGCATCTCTCACATTGTCAGCGATAAAAAAGCTGTTCATCTTGAATTTTTCACGGAACTTCTCATTGGCATATGGAGCAGCCCCCATCGTCAAAAGATGAACAATATGAGCATCGTAAATATGACTGGAATGCTCAACCAACATATCAACAAGATGCTGCGGTTGGCCGCATCCGGTTCCAATAAATATACTATTGCCTGACTTAATAAGCTTCACTGCTGATGCAGCTGTGCCTACTTTGTCTTTATATTTTTCCTTCCAGTCGAATTCCTGCATTTTTATCCTTCTAAACTCATTCTGGCATCAACCGCAATCGGTGTTGTGCCTTCGGGACCTACAATATAGGGATTTATATCCATTTCTTTAATCTGTGGAAATTCCGTAACTAATTGTGAAAGCCGCTGCAGGCCTTCCGCTATCGCATCTATATCAACACCCTCCTGTCCTCGTACTCCTTTGAGTATTTGGTACGTTTTTGTTTCGATAAGCATTTGCTTTGCTTCTTCAGCCGTCAGTGGAGCCAAATAAAAT
>JASFMF010000008.1:0-12360 GCA_050117705.1 Phycisphaerales bacterium | reverse complement strand
GCTCTTGGCTGGACCGCAGAACCCGTTGCACGTGAAAATATTAATGATGTACGTGCGGCTCTCGAAAAATGGGTCGAGACTCGACGAGTTATTTCTAAAGAAAAACAGGACTGGGCGCTCGGCCGGGAAATGCTCAACGAGCGCATCAAGCTTGTACAGCGCGATATCGAATCTTTGCGAGAAAAAATAAAACAAGCCCGGAAAAATATCAGCGAAGCCGACGAAAAACGCAACGAGTTGGTGGAGGAAAATGAGAAACTCAAAAGCGCTGCTGAGACACTTAGCGGAATCGTGACCAAACTTGAAACTCGAACCGCTGTGCTGATTAAACGCTTGCCGGACCCAATCCGCGAGCGAATTAAACCACTCAGCCAACGCCTGCCGGAAAACCCAAACGAGACGAAACTTTCTCTCGCCCAGCGGTTCCAGAACGTAGTCGGAATCCTCAACGAGGTTAACAAATTTAATCGTGAAATTACGGTGACCAGCGAAGTGCTCACACTGGCCAATGGCAGCGCAGCCGAGGTTACAGCGCTGTATGTTGGTTTGGGTCAGGCTTACTACACCGGTGCCAATGGTACAGCGGCCGGAGTGGGGCGTCCTTCCGAGAACGGCTGGAACTGGCAACCTGCAAATGAAGCAGCTGATAGAATTGCTGATGCTGTTGCTATTTTGAAAGATGAAAAGGTGGCAGGCTTTGTCCCGCTGCCAATAAAGGTTGAATAAAAATCAACTAATGGACACTAACAGACAATCAATCTTTCTTGGTAAAACGATAAGGTTTAGGTGGACAGGCAGAGTCCTTTTGCTGACCTCAATTTTCGGTCTTCTTTTCTCTGGAATACCGGTCAATTCTGTCTGGGCTCAGAACGATGTTGGCCCCGTTCGGCCAACGATGCAATCCACCAACGGCACATTCAGCCAATTGGAAATATCTGCACAACAGCAGCTGGAAGAAAGTCTCGCTGAACTTGCTAAATTACGTGACGACATCAAGAATGAGAAGATTCCACTTGGTGACAAACTCAGCGACCTCGAAAACCAATTGCTTGAAGTGCGCCGCGAATACCAGCAGACCGTCCGGCTGCTCGATAGTCGCACTCTTGACCTCAGCAATCTGCGCTCGGAGATTCAATCACGCCGCGAAGAAAAAACCTATCTTTCCAACCTTCTGGCTGAATATATACGAAACTTTGAAACACGTCTGCACATCTCGGAAATCCAGCGCTACAGCGAGCCGCTTGAAGCCGCCAAGCTGGCACCAGAGAACAGCAATCTTAATGAAACCGAAGTATATCAAATACAGGCTGCGATCGTGTCCACTTCGCTCGAACGTCTTCATGACATCCTCGGCGGGACCACTTTTCAAGGCAACGCAGTGGACACATCCGGCCTGGTTAAATCCGGTACTTTTATTCTGATTGGACCAACTGCAATATTTCGCTCTCAGGATGGCCAATGTATCGGTACTGCTGAACAGCGTCTCGGTTCACTTGAACCGACTGTGATTGGCTTCGAATCCGAGGAGATGGCCGAGGCAGCGGCTGAAACGATAACCAATGGTGTCGGTCTTTTCCCATTCGACCCGACACTCGGTAACGCGCATAAAATTGAAGCTACAAAACAAACCCTCCGAGAGCATATCAGCAAGGGCGGCCCGGTAATGATTCCTATCCTCGGATTAGCTGCCGCTTCTTTACTGGTAGCCCTTTTCAAATGGGTGGAACTCGCATGCATGAGAAAACCGTCGGAAAAACGGATAAAGGTGCTATTGAATGCCGTCGCCAAGCACGATGAAAAAGCTGCCAAATTGGCTCGCGCCGTCGGCGGCCCGACCGGTAAGATGCTTTCAGCCGGCGTGGAACATATCAAAGAACCGCCCAGGCTAATCGAAGAGGTAATGTACGAAAAAATCCTGACGGCCAAACTGAAACTTCAGCGTTTCCTGCCATTTATTGCTATCTGCGCGGCCTCCGCACCGTTGCTGGGATTACTCGGCACAGTGACAGGTATCATCAATACTTTTAAACTAATAACAGTATTTGGTTCCGGTGATGTAAAAACGCTTTCCGGCGGTATTTCAGAAGCGCTTATTACCACCGAGTTCGGCCTGATTGTTGCGATTCCATCGTTGCTGCTCCACGCTTTTCTTTCACGCAAAGCACGCGGTGTGGTTGCCCGAATGGAAAAAGCCGCAACCGCTTTTATTAACCAGGTCTGCAAAACACCTTACCGGCGGGAGGACACAAATGAGTTATTGGAAGAAATGCCCTCTGCGGTAGCCCAGGAAGTTTTACGAAGTCTTGGTCATCAGAATCGGAAAAATATTCACGAACTAAAACCGTACTCGAAGGACTCGGTCGGTAATATTATGAACACGTCCATCATTAGTGTAGGCAAAACAGCCACCGTGGCAGAGGCCATTGGCAGGATACGGACCGCTAATATCAACGAGGACTTCCCTACTGTTTTCGTTGTAGATGATAGCGGCAGATACGTAGGGGACGTGCGAATTCGTCAGTTACTGATGCGGCCGGAACAGACTCGCATTGAATCATTAATAGATACAAATACCCGGTTCGTACGCGTCGACACCGGCAAAGAAGAAGTGCGAAACCTTTTTAGTAAACACGACCTAATTTCCATGCCGGTACTCGACCACAACAACCAGTTGGTAGGTCGCATTACGGCCGACCGCGTGAATGGAAAACGAAAAAGAAAGGAGTAACAAAATATGAATATGATAACCGAACAATTTATTACTCTATGGAAACAAGCTGTCGTCATTTGGTTCTCAGGCGGCTGGGGAATGCTGGCGCTGGCTGTGAACGCATTAATCATGTTCACGCTGGGTATTCATGTACTCTTCAAACTGCGTGGGAAAGGCTACCGGTCCGTGCCGGAAAAAACCCTGCGTCATTGGATCAATCATGCGAATGAACGTCGCGGCCCGGTTGGTAAACTACTCGACTTCGTCACCGGGGCACGTTCGCTTAAACAATCATCCGTTTTCTTTGAAGAGTTACGTACCACAGAAGTTGTTCCATTCGAGCGCGACCTGTGTGTTATGAAAATTTGCGTAAGCGCCGCACCACTGATGGGATTGCTGGGTACGGTGACCGGTATGCTGGCTACTTTCGGAGCACTCGCATCCGGTTCCGGAGGCGAAAAGACCATGGGACTTGTGGCCGGGGGTATCTCCGAAGCGCTGGTGACTACGGAAACAGGTCTTATTATTGCATTGCCGGGACTCTTCTTTCAGTACCAGCTTTCCCGTCAGCTCGAACACTATAAGACCTTCCTGGCTCATCTCGAAACCATCTGCGCTCAGAAGCTATATAAAACGCTAAGTAAGCAGGAAAAGACTCTGAGCAAGCAGGATAAAAAACGTTACGAACAGGGAGAAATGGTACATGAGCAGGAGGAAACGTTACGTCAGCAGGAGATAGCAGCATGACGATAGAACTATTTACGTTAACTTTTTCCTCTACGGCCCAGACCGGTTATGACATGGATAATTGCAATCCATTCATTCAAAAATTGATTATTGAGGGAAACCATGGGACGTTTTCGTGAAATAGCAACAGAAGACAGCAGTGGTGCAGGGGTGGATATTTCCCCGCTTATTGACTGTGTATTCATTTTGCTCATTTTCTTTATCGTTACAACCACTTTCGTTGAGGAAACAGGTGTCGAGGTTGATAAGCCTCAGGCGGCTTCATCTGTCCAGCTGGAAAAAACCAGCATCCTGCTGGCGTTGACCGAAAAAGGCGAGGTAGTCTATGGTGGTCGTGAAATAGGTATCAGTGGGGTGCGGCAGCTTGTAAAACGGATGTTGCAGAAAGAGGAAGTCCCCGTCATCATTCAGGCCGATTCCGCAGCTCCGTCCGGCATGCTTGTTCGTATTATCGACGAAGCCAAATTGGCCGGGGCCGAGAAAGTGAGTTTGGCTTCCCGCAAACCTCAGGGTTGAGCATTCGCCTATGAGAAATCATCACCAGACATCCAGTATTTTCCGTCACGCATATCACCTCTTGGGAGTCATTCTGGGTGCTGTTGGATTGACTTTTATTTTTTTCTTTGTGCTGCCGCTGATGCAGACTATTAGTCAGCGTCCTACTAACGACCTCATTCTGCAGGCAGTGGATACAGGCAACGTGGAACCGCCTCCGCCGCCCCCAATCATGGAGGAGCCGGAACCAGAGCCGGAGCTTGAAGAACAACCGCCTGAACTCACCGAGCAGGAGGCGCCGCCGCTGGATCTCTCACAACTCGAGCTGGCGCTAAACCCCGGCTTCAACGAAGGTTGGATGGGAGGCGGCGATTTTGCTGTCAAACTTAATACGATAGTATCAACATCGAGTAGTGAAGATTTGGACGCAGTCTTTTCGATGGCCGATCTTGACCAAAAACCTCGTGTAATTTACCAGCCAGGCCCCATTCTCAACAGGCAGCTTCGTCGGAAGGCGCCTGCTACAGTATATATTATATTTATGGTCAATGAGCTCGGGCGCGTTGAAGAGCCGCGCATACAGTCTTCTTCCGACCCTATATTCGAAACACCGGCGCTGGCGGCTGTGAAAAGGTGGAAATTTGAACCCGGCAAACGAGGTGGAAAGCCGGTCCGTTCCCGCATGCGCGTACCCATAACTTTCCCGGGAGGATAAACAATGAAAATAAAATTCAGAACACAAAATAATAAAAGTGGAATACAGATTTTAGATTACAGGTTACTCTTTCTATCTTCTATTTTCTGCATCCTGTCCATTGGAACTGTCGCGTTTGCAGCATCAACCGGTGAAATCTCAGGCAGTATGCATTTGAGTCGGCCTGAGCTGGAATTGTGGAACAGTCCGAAATTTAAGAAACAATTCGCGGAGAGTTATCTGGCCGAAACGGAAATCGAACCGCGCGTTACAGAAGATGAACGTGATAACATGTTAAAGGTACTTGAGCTCATCTCATCCGACAAAATGGATGAAGCGGCCAAGTTGCTCCAAAAACACACCAAAGAAAGTTCCAGTGCGGTTTTTGACTTCACGCTGGCCAACATCTACTTCCAGCAGGAAAAGCTTGAACCGGCGGCTGCCGCCTATAAACGCGCTGTTTCAAAATTTCCCAAATTCCGTCGCGCCTGGAAAAACCTCGGACTAATTCATGTGCGTAACGGCGAATTTGATAAAGCACTTCCCGCCCTGACCCGTGTAATCGAGCTCGGCGGCAACGATGCGCTCACCTATGGCTTGCTCGGCTTCGCCTATTCATCGGTGGAAAACAATCTTTGCGCCGAATCGGCTTACCGATTGGCTATTCTACTTGACCCCGTTACCCTTGACTGGAGAATAGGATTCGCCCGCAGCCTGTTGAAACAGGAGCGCTATGCTGAAGCCGTGACACTCTTCGACCATCTCATCGCGAATAACCCCGACCGCGCCGACTTCTGGCTTCTGCAGGCAAACGCTTACATTGGTCTGAATCAACCGCTTAAAGCCGCAACAAACTATGAGCTGATTGACCGTATGGGCGAATCCACTGTCGGAAGCCTAAACATGCTCGGTGATATCTATATAAATCAGCAACTGTTTGGAATAGCGGTCAATTCTTACATTCGGGCGCTTGAAAAAAATCCACAGGGTAAACCCGAGCGTGCCATTCGTGCTGCGAAAGTGCTCACCGCCCACAGCGCACTGGCTGAAACCAAACGGCTTATCGAGCGCATTGAATCGCTGCACAGCAGAGACCTTGATACAGCCGACCGCAAAGACCTGCTCAAGCTCCGCGCGCGAATTGCCGTGGCCGAAGGTTCCGGCGAAGAAGAGGTCAAAGTGCTTGAAGAGATTGTCGCGCTCGATCCACTCGACGGCGAAGCGCTCATCCTGCTCGGTCAGTATAGCAGGCGCTCCGAAGATTTTGAAAAAGCGATTTTTTACTATGAACGTGCCGAAAGCCTGGAGAAGTATGAGGCCGATGCTAAAGTGCGACATGCTCAGTTACTCGTGGGGCAGGGTAAATACGCCGAAGCGCTGCCGCTGCTGCGCCGCGCTCAGGATATCAAACCGCGAGAGGATGTTCAGAAATATCTCGAACAGGTCGAACGCGTTTCCAAGTCACGCTGATATCTGAGCTTCCATCTTTTTCAAAGCAATAGGACATGTAATGTAACTATTCGCGGAAATCGTTTAGTCTTAATTTTCTCTTAACAATTTACTCGTCGATACCCCATTCCACCTTTGCATAAACGTAGTCCACAAATGTTTTTCTATTGTCGTGGCTGTAATTGTTTTTGATTTGCAACTGGAGGGAATTTACTTTTTTAAGTGTGTCCACAACGCTTGTAATATCCCATATGTCTGTTGCCTCATTTGGTTCGCCTTCGTACACGGGAGCATTTATTGATGCCCAAATCTCAGGTTTACCCGGCCAGCCTGTCCCGATATTCCATTGCAATTTTTCTTCAGGAAACTGCTCCTGCTCAAAATGTTCAACGTAAACAACAACGGATTTTATCACGGAGTCGGCCGGAATGGATAATCTTGAGAAAGTGTAAAATGTTTGCGAGCCGGAGTTAATTTCCTGCCTTTTATTATCGCTCGTTCGGGCAGCATTGCCTATACGGCCTACTGATAATATTCTCCTGCCCTGCCGGCTGGATTCATCCGCTATAATCGGTGCAGCCGGTTCAGGCTCAGCTCGCGGCTTGGTTGTAACTTTAGATGGCCTGGTATCCGGAGCCGGCTTGACTTTTTTCTCTCTCACCCTGGTTACCCGGTTTTTAGACGATGTCCAATCTACCAGGCTGGTCGCCTGTGAACGTGTATAGGAAGTCCTGGTATGTGTAAGCCGGTTTTTGATGCGCTGCAGCTCTGTGAGATTTTTTAGACTCGTAGCTACAGAGGGATGCTTCGGATCGAGAGTTTTCTTTCTTATTGCCAATGACTGTTTATAAAGCGACTCAGCTTGTGCATATCGCCCCTGTGCTTTATATAATTCCGCCAGGTTGTCTAAGCTTAGAGCTACCGTGGGATGCGCCGGACCAAGTGCCTTCTCTCTGATTGCCAGCGAGCGCTTATACAGCGGCTCGGCTTGTACGTATTTACCTTGATTTTTATACAGTTCCGCAAGATTGTTCAGGCTCAGGGCGACAGAAGGATGTTCCGGGCCGAGAGTTCTCTCCTTAATTGCCAGCGAACGCTTATAAAACGGTTCAGCCTTCGCGTACTGTCCCTGGGTCTCGTAAAGTGCCGCCAGGTTGTTCAGAGTCCTTGCCACAGAGGGATGCTCCGGGCCGCGCGCTGCCTCTCCGAGCGTCAGGGATAACTTATAATATCGTTCGGCTTCTGCATACTTGCCCTTGGTCTTATGCAGCAGCGCGAGGTTGTTCAGGCTCAGGGCAACAGTTGGGTGATTCTGGCCGCCTTTTTGCTTGGCAATCTCTAATGCCTTTTCTGCGACATTCATAGCACGCCCATAACGGCCTTGCCTGTACAGCGACAGAATTTCGACATTGAGTTCTTCCCATTCGGTAAGCGTCTCAAAGTTGATATCTTGCGCATGAACCGGAACACTCAATACGAGTCCGAGCACAAACGGCAATAACACTGTTACGAATTTATTCACTCAATATCCTCCTCGTTTTGTTGATGGTGAACACTACTTTTTGCAAGGACAGCGTGTATAATCCACAACCTCCTGGGCGATAACATAACCCCTTGCAACTCACCCATTATTATACATTATATCCCTTCTCGATGCCACCTTTTTTAGTTTTTATAATCGTACCGAAACACACACCTTAATCGTAGGTGGTTCCGTTAAAAACGACTATTAAAACATCACGAACACTATTGATGGAAGGATTATTGGACTCTATGGCGTCTCGGAGATTCTTCCATACAGTTAAAACTTCCTCCTCAGATACCGCCGCTTTGCTTCCGTGAGCATTTTTGCAAGATGTGTTATGATGTATAAAAGGAGGCGGGGGGATTTGAACCCACGACCTCTTACATGCCATGCACTCTCAGTTAGATGCTGTAATTGCGTAATTATGCTTAAAACGGCACTTCTAGAAATCTCCGAACACAATAAAAACGGTTATATACCCTTAAACGTAGCCGCAAAAGTGTAGTACAGCATCTGCCGGGATGAATGACACTGAAATGATTCTTCACAAGCCTTTTGATGATAAAGGCTTGGGAAATGGGCGGTACTGGACTTGAACCAGTGACCTCCTGCGTGTCGAGCATACCTGGCTACATGCTGTAATCGCGTAATTATGCTAAAAAACGGCATTTACTAAAATTCCCAACACAATAAAAACGGTTATATACCCTTAAACGTAGCCGCAAAAGTGTAGTCAAAAGTGTAGTCTAGATTGCTATTCCAAAGAACGATTACCAAAGCTAAGTCACGGCTATAATTGTAATGTCATTAAATATTCAGGTCTAATTATATGTTTTATTCGGTCGGGCGCAAGGAGTTTTTTATAAAGATGAAGTATTTCTACAAATCATATGATGGCTTCTTGGAGCATCGCCTCAAAGAGACATATGAATTGTGATTCTAAGCTACGGCCAACTGCTTAATGCTCTTTACAGTTCATCCAGCACACGCTCAGGCTGCATCGGCTTAGGCTTTACTCCTGGAATATCCTCATGCTTTTGGAATTCAGCCTCAGATTCCTCAAATGCTTTTCGATGTTCTTCTGATATTTTCCGCAAATCCCCCAATTCGGTTTGCTCGTAAGGCCTTACGACGTTAGCCTTGAGAAATACGTATAGCTTCCTTTCAATATCGCTGTTGTCAACGCTTCTGAACAATCCACCAACCAGTGGAATATCGCCAAGTATTGGAACCTTGGAACCTCCTTTGCTCTGATTCAATTTTACCAAACCGCCGAGTATCACTGTGTGATTATCAGGCACGAAAACAGTCGTGGTAACTTCGCTGGTCGTTTTATCAGGTGGAGCACCTTCTAAAGGCCGTGTTCCAAAATCACCACGTGATAGATGAACATCCAGCCGCAATAGCTCGCCCTCACTTATGTGGGGAGTGATTTGGAGCAGGATGCTCGCCTCGATTGCTACGAAGTCACGTGTTGTAATCGACGTTCCTGTATCAGGAACCTGAATCGCCTCCTTAATATACGTAGTCTCGTCAGTTGTGGAAATCTCACCTTGCTGGCCGTCGTCGACTAAAATCTTCGGTTTGGCTAAGACTCGGCCATAATTCTTCCTCTTTATGGCAGTCAACAGGGCCTGAACTTTTTTGTCACTATAAAAAGCCTTTATCTGGTTCGTCGGATTACCACTGCTGTCCAGCAGATTGTAACCTCCTTCAAGCAGAGTCTTGCTGTTAATCGCATGGATTGGATCGATGATGATATTGTCTATCACGGCCTCTTTCGCATTAGCGACAAGATTCAGGTCGTATTCGAACGTGTCTGTCCTGGTAATTTCAACAAGGATAACATCGATAAGGACCTGTGGTCTTCTCTTATCCAGGCTTTCTATTAGATTTTCTATCCATTCTTGGTTCTTCCTGCTGGCATATACGATCAGCGAAAATGTATTTGGGTCGGGTACTATCGTTATCTTTTCTTCCTTCTTCTTTGCGATTTTTTCTATCTTGTCTTCTCTGTCACTTGCCGTTTCAAGAATAAGTTTTTCCAGAAGAGAGGCTAAGTGTCCCGGAGATGAATTCTCGAGTGGATAAATCTTGTAAGGTATTTCCTCTTCAGGTGTTTTACTGTCCAGGTAATTGATGACCTTCATTATTCTATTATGTTGTTCGCTTGTCGCATTAACCAATAGCGAATTGGTCGATTCATTCACTACTACTTGCGGCTTTTCAATAAGAACAGTGGCTGTGCCATGTGTATCAGGCAAGTTGGTTTCAGGCTGTACGGGCTCTTCAGTATCATCGGCAGTTATCCTTAAAGATTTTGCCGAATCGGCGCCAATCATATTAAGTTGTTCGAGTTTTGTTTTTATCGTATCGGCATCCACATGCCGGATTTCATATACTTCTAATGTTCGCAGGTCTTCAGGCGATACATCAATATAATCCAAAAACTCATGCACCTGAGCATGTTGCTCACGAGTGGCTTTTATCAGCAGTTGGTTCGTGGCTTCCAGGACTGCAACAAGAGGCCCTTCGGTCAATACATCGTCACCTGCAATGCTGTCGGTAGGAGGTGGTGATGTGCCTGAAACTCCAACATCAGGTCTTGTGGGTGCGGCTGAACCACTCAAGACTTCAAGCTTGTTCAATTTGTCCAGAACTGTCTGTGCTTTCACATTTCTAATATCATAGACCCTGGGAGCTCGTAAATCCTCCTGGGCAACATCGAGAACATCGACTAATTCTTCTATGAGCGAAAGTTCTTCTTCATGACCTATCATTAGAATACGATTGGTTCTCTCGTCAGTATCCAGATATACCGGCCGCCTGGGCTTGGGTTCTACAGCATTAGATTCGACAGAACTTAGAGAGGCACTCAATATTTTGACCGGCTGAGGTGAAGGCTTGACCGCTGGCGAAGCAGAGGTAATCGAGATTCCACGAAGTTCTTGTGCCAAAGTACGAATCTTGCCTATAAGCGGAGATGCAGTTACATATTGCAGTCGTCGGAATCTGCACTCTCTGGTTCTGCCGGGACGGTTAACCATATTTACAAGCTGCTCAATCCGGCCCATACGATGCGCATAGCACGTGACAATCAGCCGCTGTGCGTCTTCTAATGGTGTAACGGCCACGCCCAGTTTCATATTTTGCAATAGAGTTGTTACATTAGCGACATCTACGTATTGCAGCTCGAATACACGTGTTACCACTACATCTCCTGCCTGGACGGTTTTGTTTTGGATATCTACAAGTTGAGGGTCGGTATCCAGCGCCTTACTTATCGGAACGATAGCAACTAACTTTTCTTCGCGCCGTATCATAGCAAGGCCCTTGAATTTCAAAACTGTTTCCAGAAGAGTGTAAAGGTTTTTGACCTTCATCTCACCCTGTAGGTCGCCGCGGAGTTTTAAGGCGACGGACTGGTCCTCAATTGCACCCGGGTCGTAAACATAGTCCAGGTCTAAGCATTCCCCAACAAGATCCAGTAACTGAATCAATGATATTTTTTCGGGCAGAGCCATATCAAGCATATCCTCGCCATTTTGAAGCTCAGCCGCCCTGGAAATCGTGGTCTCTGTACTTCCGGTTTTATCTTCGGCTCCGAAAGGATTTAGGATAATTCTTAAACTCTTGGGCACGCTGGTATTGTCGTATTCAACTGTGGATTGTGAGGTCGCAGCAATTTCTTCCTGAGTTTCAGAAGCCATAGAGACGGCTTTGTCATCTGGGACAGGGGGCCTGGATTTTGCTGCATCGACTATCAATGGCTGATGTTCCTTGTCCACATTTTCTTTGGCGGGTATTTCCACCGTAGGAACCTTTGATAATATGGCCTCTTGCTTCGATGACTCGGTCTTTGGTTGATTAGGTTCAATGCCGGCAGAAGTCACAGATGCTTCTTCAATAGGAACAGGTTCACCGGACTCGTTGGGAACCGGATTAGAGTGGATGGGTTTTCTTTCGCTAATACCGCTTGTAAGCAAGTTTAGAAGTTGCTCTCGACTACGGGCCGGTATTATCGCCAGGACGGTATCTCCCTGAATATCTATAATTCCTCGCATCTGTTTGTCCGACTGAGGAGGCTCATTAAATGTGCCGATTCTGATATTACCAAGCGCTTCTGCTAACTTCATGTTTGACGGGAAGGTCCTGGCTTTAGAAACAGGGCCAAGATTCCCTATCACGAAGTTTTCCTGTACATCAACCAGTTCGAGGATAAGTTTTGTTCGGTGAATTTGTTCAGGAGAACCGTTGACAGAAACAGCATTGACCTCAGGGATCGTTGAAACATGATCGAGATTTAGTTTGGATAGAAAGGCGACGCACTGTTCATTACTTATGTGCTTCAAGTCAAACACATGCTCTTCGCTTTGCTCAGACCATGCACTTTCAAAAGGTGGATTTGTATTACATCCGGCAAATATCAAAATCACCAATACTGCCCAGAAAACGAACTGATGAAATTGTCGAAACTCGGGATGTTTATATTTTCTTTTCATAACTTTAAGACTAATGATATAAATCCTACTCCATAACGGCACTTTGCCTGGCTGTGCCT
This sequence comes from Phycisphaerales bacterium, assembly GCA_050117705.1. Classification (GTDB taxonomy): domain Bacteria; phylum Planctomycetota; class Phycisphaerae; order Sedimentisphaerales; family Anaerobacaceae; genus NIOZ-UU13. Next base: position 179 of record JASFMF010000008.1, on the reverse strand, counting down.
TTTCTTTTTGTATTGTTAGCTATCAGCCGCTTCTCCAATCGTTATGAACCAAGCTAATGCCGTAGCTAAGGTTTATTTATTACCGGCTCGTTCGGGCCTGTAATCCCTTGATTAGAAATTTCAGTCTGGCTCGATACCAATGTCGCCCGTCGGGTATGTGCTATTTGTTCGGAGTCCTT
>JASFMF010000007.1:0-12953 GCA_050117705.1 Phycisphaerales bacterium | reverse complement strand
TAGTCAATGGAATTCACCGAGTATATAACTTTAGAACATCTTATTTGTCTGGCCGGGCTCATTATATTTGCCCGCTGGCTTGTCAAAACATCTTTGGGCAGAAAGGCCTTGGCCGAATCAGTGCCCCGGCGAAATAATATGCCATTTTATATGCCCTTCGCTCCGCTATTTATCTTCTTTCTTGTGGCTGCACTAATAACATCAATTACCAACCAACTACTCGGTAACTTACAAGGCTGGAAAAGTGAGTTTCTGGAAAATCTCATTCTCTGTACTGGTGAACTGGCAGCGATAATCGCAATTATCTTTTTAGTAAAAATCTACTTCGTTCGAGGCTTAAAGGGTTTCGGCCTGAATGTCAAAACAATTATAAAGGACATACCCTCTGGTTTCGTTAATCTGCTCACAATCTGGCCAATCATGATTTTCGCGATGCTTCTTACTATGCAAATTGCTAAGTTCTTTTTGGGTGAGGAATATGAAATACAACAACACCAGCAGCTTAAATTGTTGACGGAATATTCACAACTACCGCTTAAAGTGATAATTTTTATTTTCGCTGCCGTAATAGTATCAATCTTCGAAGAAATGTTGTTTAGGGGGCTTTTCCAGACGACGATACGGTCATTTATTGAAGCACGCTTCTGGTTGGAAGTCCCTCAAAAAACAACATATAAAAACAGTGTAATAGACAGATACGGAGCATGGTTTGCAATTCTAATAAGCTCCGGTTTATTTGCAACATCACATGCAAACGTCGACCATTGGCTCGCGCTGTTCGTTTTAGGTGTGTGCCTGGGTTATGCCTATGAAAAGAGCGGCTCTTTATTTCGACCAATATTCATCCACTCACTATTTAACGCAATTTCCGTGGTATTAGTTCTGAATCAATAGCCTACATATAACCAAGGCAGGAATAATACTATGATATTAATTACCCGCGGCCTGCCATCGCTCCCTGATAAACTTCAAACCATAGGTATAAACCTGTTCGTATTCCGGGAAAAAATCCCGCCAGACACGAGCAGTAGCAGCTAAGCCCGGCAGCGCCCGCCCGAATGCCTCAATTACCATCCATTTATCATAACCACCCGAACGTAGCGCCTTAAACGTTCCCGACCAGTCGATGTGACCTTTGCCCGGTGTGCCGCGGTCGTTCTCGCTAATATGAACATGCTTAATCATATCGATATGTTGGCTTACACATCCGACGGGGTCTTTCTCTTCGATATTTGCATGAAAAGTATCATACATAATTCCTATGTTGGGATGGTTAACACGCCGGACGTGATCGGCCGTGTCGGCCATGGTATTGAGAAAATAACATTCGAAGCGGTTAAGGTACTCAACAGCTAATGTCAGATTGGCTTTAGCCGCAAGTTCAGCAGCCTGGCTGTGAACTTCAACGGCACGCTGTTTTTCATCTTCGGTAGGAGCCTGACCGGTAAAGACGCCCAACGGCTGGTAAAAAGGTCCACCTAAAACCTCCGAACCCAGCGCCTGCGAACAGTCAATCGCCCACTTCAGATATTCAGCCGCTTCTTTACGATGAGCGGCATCGGAACTGATGGGATTATGCTCTTCATCCGGTATAACCGTAACGGATGTGCAACCCAGACCGTTATCCTTAATCGCCTTACCGACTTTTTCAAAGTGCTCAACCTGGCCTTCAAAAAGTGGAATTTCGACACCATCGTAGCCAACTTCCTTGAGCATCTCCAATAAAGGGAAATCCTTTTCAGTAAAGTGTGTGGTCCATAATAATACATCAAATCCGACTTTCATCGTAAACTTCCCCTTTTCGTAACTATACAAAATTGCAGTCCACAGAATGCCTAATGGCACTGCAATATAACACGCACCGCCAATATCTGTCAAATCACATCCCTGTCGTAATCAACTAACCCGCACGAAATCCTCATCAGAGCTTAATTAACTATTCGAGGTAAAATGTTGCATATCCCGACTCGATGTGGTATAAGGACATTCAGATGGTAGTCTGCAGGACATCTAACAGCGGATAGAGTGAATAATTAAGGATTAGCACTGAAGTAATATGGAAACAACGGAATTAAAATCAGCTATAACAGAGCTATCGGCCCGGGTTGAAAAAATCCGGGACTGGCTTTGACTTGCCCAATAAAAAATCCCAATTGAAAAAGCTGGAAACCCAAATGACCAAGGAGGGATTTTGGGACAATTCTGATAAAGCTCAAACCGTCGTATCACAATTGAGCGTGCTAAAATCGGTTGTTGAGCCGGTAGAGGAAATGCAGCGTGAGGTTAAAGACCTCCGAGACCTGTTTGAATTGGCCGCCGCTGAATCTGATGAGGATGAGCTTGCACAATTACAGGACGACCTGAACGAACTTGTCAAAAGGTGCGGACAAATCGAATTAGCCGGGTTGTTATCCAGGTCCGAAGATATGAAGAACTGTTTCTTCAGTATTCACGCCGGGGCCGGAGGGACAGAAAGCTGTGACTGGGCGAGTATGCTGCTGAGGATGTACACGCGGTATTTCGAAGCACACAAATACAAATTTCAGGAACTTGACATCACGCCCGGTGAAGAAGCGGGAATTCGCTCAATAACCCTCCGGGTCTGCGGGCCTTTCGCATTCGGCAAGCTTTCATGCGAAACAGGAGTACACAGGCTTGTTAGAATCAGCCCGTTCGATTCGAATAAACGACGGCATACCAGCTTTGCAGCGGTTGATTGTATCCCGGAATTCGAAGATGATATAGATGTGGAATTAAATGAAGACGACCTTCGAATCGATTTTTATCGCGCCAGCGGAGCCGGGGGGCAGCATGTAAATAAGACCAGCTCGGCCGTACGAATAACACACGAACCAACAGGTATTGTAGTACAGTGCCAGAATGAAAGAAGCCAGCACAAAAACAGAGCACAGGCGATGAAAGTGCTCAAGGCAAGATTGTATATGCTGGAACAGCAAAAACGAGATGCCGAACTCGCGAAGCTCTACGGCAATAAAGGCGAAATTGCCTGGGGCAATCAGATACGAAGCTATGTTATGCAACCTTATCAAATGGTTAAAGACCACAGAACCGATTTTCAAGTGGGTAATGTGGAGGGCGTGTTAGACGGAGAAATAAACGAATTTATCGAAAGCTATTTGAGGCATCGAGCCAAAACAAAACAAGGCGAAAAATAAAGGTCACGAAAAATGAAAGAGATTATCAAGGTAGAACTAAAAACAAGGACGGTTGATTTCAGCAAATGCAAAACAGATATGCTTGTGGTGGGGATGTTTTCAGATGTTGAGGGGCTGGACAAGCTGAACACACAACTCAATAACAAGCTTAATGGCGCAATCAAAAAATTGACCGAATTGGGCGACTTCAAAGCAACAGAGGGAAATAATGCTGTCATATATGGCAACGAAACAATAGGAGCCCAGAGGATTTTATTAATCGGCTTAGGAGAAAAGAAAAAGGCAACGCTGGATACGGTCCGTAAAGCGGCTTCCAATGCTGCAAAAAAAGCAGTAGATACGAAAATCAAAACAATCAGTTTGGCGCTCCACAAGGCATTCGGAAAACGATTCGACCTATCCGTAACAGGCAAAGCCATAGCAGAAGGGGCATACTTCGGTAGCTATCGATATGATGAGTTCGTGACTGAGAATGAAAACGGACGGTCGGAGTCGCTTAAAGTCGAGGTAATCGATTCAGATTCGTCAGTAATAAAAAAACTCAAAAAAGGCCTCTCGGTCGGAATCGCCATCGGTAAGGCCCAAAGCTATGCCAGAACATTGGCGAATCGACCGGCGAATGTAATAAATCCGGTAACACTGGCTACTGCTGCCAAAAAGTTAGCCAGCAGCTCAAAAAGATTGAGCTGTACGGTCTTTGACGAAAAGCAATTAGCCGCAAAAGGTATGGGCGGCGTCCTTGCAGTAGGCTCAGGCTCACAAAGTAAGCCAAGATTTATTATTTTGAAAAATAAACCCAATAGCACAACTGCAAACCGTCAACCCACAATCGCCCTGGTGGGTAAAGCGGTCACTTTTGATTCCGGCGGGATAAGCATTAAGCCGGCCGCCAATATGGACCAAATGAAACTGGACAAAACCGGCGGGATTTCAGTTTTGGCAACCATGAAGGCTGTGGCTGAGCTGGGGCTTCCTGTCAATGTTTATGGGATAATTCCATCCGCGGAAAACCTGCCGAGTGGCTCAAGTTATCGACCCGGCGATATTATCACCACCTTCAGCGGCAAGACCGTGGAGGTGCAGAATACTGATGCCGAAGGCAGAATGCTATTGTGCGATGCCATAAGTTATGCAGTTAAGCAGAAATGCGATATTATTATCGATGTAGCAACATTGACGGGGGCCTGTATGGTTGCCCTCGGAAAATATATGGCAGGATTAATGAGTAATGACAATAAGCTGATAAAACAATTACAGAAAGCCTCAGAAGACAGTGGGGAAAAGGTCTGGCCCATGCCCAGCGGCGATGAATATGCACAAGAAATGAAGAGTAAGATAGCCGACCTGAAGAACATCGGAAGCAGATGGGGCGGGGCCTGCACGGCGGCGGCGTTTTTAAGGCAGTTTGCCGGTGAGGTAAAATGGGCCCATTTGGACATTGCCGGTATGGATTTGTTCAGTAAGCCCACTGGATTTTCAGCGGAAGGCTCAACCGGATTCGGTGTGCGATTACTTACTACTTACCTTATAAACTTAACATTAAAGAAAAACTGAAATTAAACAAACAAAGTTAAATAAATGGCTAAGAAAAACAAAACCATAGATACCGGAAGAATTGAAAAAGCAGTTAAAGAAATACTCCTGGCGGTTGGTGAAGATATTGAGCGTGAAGGTTTGAAGAAAACGCCGGAACGGGTGGCGCGGATGTACGCCGAACTTTTAGGCGGGATGCAAGAAAATCCGAAGAAACATCTTAAAAGCGTATTTAGTGAAAACTACGAGGAAATCGTTCTGCTGCGTGATATACCATTTTACAGTATCTGCGAGCATCATTTAATGCCGTTTATAGGTTCGGCCCACGTGGCTTACCTGCCTTCGGGAATGGTGCTTGGGGTAAGTAAATTAGCTCGTATTGTAGATTGTTTTGCACGAAGACTGCAAACACAGGAAAGACTGACATATCAGATAGCCGACTTTATAATGAACAGTTTGAAGCCGCAGGGCGTCGCAATTGTGCTGGAGGCATCACATAGCTGCACGACTATCCGGGGCATAAAAAAGCCCGGCTCGGTAATGGTAACATCAGCACTTCGCGGGATATTCAGAAGAGACCCAAAAAGCCGAAGTGAAGTCCTGGGCCTGATGCATAACGGCAAGAGGTAAAAGGATTTCGCTTATGCATAAACTGGCCAGACAGGTGCGGTTTTCGATTAATCCTTTCCTGCCGGAAGAAATTGAAGGATTCAACTCATACGCATCCAAACCAACCGGCGAAGGATTATCGATATTTCTGGAACTTTCCGTGGAAGTTGAAGGTGAGGTTGAGCCAGCAACAGGATTCGTAGTTAATGTAACCGACATTGATAAAAACGTTCGCGAATTCGTGGTGCCTGTTTTCGCCAAACGGATAAGACAGGATTTTCGCCAGGCCAGACATATTGGATTTTTTACACTGGCCGAACTTCTTAAAACAACCAAGAACCAATTGGCAGATAAGTTTGAACCGGCCAAATTAAACAAGCTGAGCCTGAAATTAAATCCCTTGAGAAAGGTAGTTTTAGAAACGAAAGATTTAGAGATGATTTATTTTAGTGAGAAATTCGAATTTGCGGCAACGCATAAACTCTGGAACGATGATTTTTCCGAGAAGCAGAATCTCGAGATTTTCGGCAAATGCGCAAATCCTGCCGGCCATGGTCACAACTATATCATTGAAGTTACAATAAAAATTCCAGCAGGCGAGAACACCTTCAAAATAAACCATTTTCAAAAAACCGTGGACGAGGAGCTGGTACAAGTGATTGATCATAAGAATCTGAACGCAGATGTCAGCTATTTTAATATAACCAATCCAACCATTGAAAACATCGCGACTTTTGCATGGAATACACTCGTGGGTAAATTCGGACAAGTGGCCCTGCATTGCGTTACAGTCTGGGAAACCGATAAGACATATTGCTCATACTACGGTCAGGCTAACAGCGAATAATATAATGGCCCGATAATATCCTTGCTATCAACTATGAAAGGTTGATATAAAATCCTTTAAATACACACCTGTTTTTATCTTTTCTATATGCGGCCGTGGTTATATTTAAAAAGGAAAAGGCACACAAAAGTTATCGGTCTTCATAGGGTTGTGTATCTACTCAAAAAAACTGCCGCCAGACGCCAATCATTAGTTTAGTCCACCGGATTAACGACTGTTTACCAGAGCCGGCATTGCTAAAGCTATGTTCTTTATTTGCCGATACTTATGATATAAGAAAGCCGTCGGTCGCCCGCTTTAATTTGATGTCAGAGTCGATAAAATTCGGCGGGGTCAGGGCCGCTAAGAAAATGATTTCCATAAAAAAGCCAAATACAGCGGTAAGGCTGTACGTTTTGTCGTGCGCAGCCGACGGGGACGGAGTCCAGCCAAATTGATTGTTGATAACTTTCCAATAATGATTATTCTTTATCAATAGAAAGGTTTTTCCACGGAGTATATATGACAATATTGATAACAGGCGGGGCAGGTTTTATAGGTTCTCATCTGGCGGAACGGCTGCTCAAAGATGGCAACAAAGTTATCGTTATCGACAATCTCAGCACCGGCAGTCTGGAGAATATCGAAAGCTTTAATGAACATCAGGCTTTCGAATTTGTCGAAGGAGACATCCGTAATATCAAACTAATAGAACCTCTGGTAGAACAAAGTGAGGCGATTTATCATCTGGCCGCAGCCGTCGGGGTAAGGCTGATAGCCGATGACCCTGTGCATACTATTGCAACCAATATCGGTGGTACTGAAATAATACTCGATTTAGCTAATAAATCAGGAAAAAAAATTCTGATTGCTTCAAGCAGTGAAGTGTATGGAAAAAGCGAAACGATTCCATTTAGAGAAGACGATAACATCGTGCTCGGAAGTACCAGCTTATCCAGATGGTCGTACGCGTGCAGCAAGGCCATCGATGAATTTCTGGGCCTGGCTTATTATCAGCAATACGGACTGGGCGTGGTAATCGGCAGGTTCTTTAATACCATCGGACCGAGACAGACAGGACAATATGGGATGGTGGTGCCAAGATTTGTGCAGAAGGCGTTAAGCAACGAGCCGATTATGATATACGGCACGGGTAAGCAAACACGGTGTTTTTGTTACGTGGGAGACCTTATAGAAGCGATTATTAACCTTATGAATTGCAAACAGGCCGAGGGTAAGGTATATAATATTGGTTCAAAAGAAGAAATTTCTATTGAAGACCTTGCTGATAAAATCATAGAAATGACAGGCAGTAAAAGCAAAAAACAATTCGTTCCTTACGAGGTCGCATACGGCAGACCCATCGAAGATATGATGCGGCGGATGCCATCTACGGAACGAATTAAAAACACAATCGGCTGGGAACCCGGGACAAACTTAACCGAAACGCTTCGAATAATTATTGACAGTGAAAAAAGTAAAATCAAAAATAAGTTCGTGTAAGGGCGACGCGAGGCAGGCATGAAAAAGGCCAAATAGCATTTACTAAAGGTACGGGGTATTATGAAAAAAGCATTAATTACAGGCATTACAGGTCAGGATGGTTCATACCTTGCCGAACTCCTGTTAGAAAAAGGTTATCAGATATGGGGTATTATAAGGCGAAGCTCGTCGTTTAACACAGGCAGAATCGACCACTTGTATAAAGACCCGCACGAACATCCAAAACTTAGATTAATTCACGGGGACTTGACCGATGGCAGTAACCTTTCCGTAATTATTAACGAAATAAAACCTGATGAGGTGTATAATTTAGGTGCGCAAAGCCATGTCAGGGTAAGCTTCGATATGCCCATCTTCACGGTTAATGCGGACGCCCTCGGAACACTTCGGATACTGGAGGCAATTCGCTCGTGTGGCAAGCCGGTCAGGTTCTATCAGGCATCCAGCAGCGAGATGTATGGCAAGGTAATTGAAAATCCGCAAACAGAAAAAACGCCGTTTTATCCCAGAAGCCCTTACGGCTGCGCAAAAGTATATAGCTTCTGGCAAACGGTGAACTATCGAGAAGCTTACGATATGTTTGCCTGCAACGGGATTTTGTTTAATCACGAATCGCCAAGACGGGGCGAAACATTCGTCACAAGAAAAATTACAAGAGCGGCAACGCGAATTAAACTAGGCCTGCAGGACAAACTCTACTTAGGCAATCTGGACGCGAAACGAGACTGGGGCTTTGCAGGTGATTACGTCGAAGCAATGTGGCTTATGTTACAACAGGACAAACCGGATGATTACGTTATTGCCACTGGCGAAAGCCATTCGGTCAGGGAATTTGTGGCGGAGGTCTTTAGCTATCTTGACCTTGACTGGGAAAAGTTCGTTGAAATCGACCCACGCTATTTCAGGCCGAGCGAAGTCGATATCCTGCAAGGTGATTCAAGCAAGGCTAAAAAGATTCTTAAGTGGAAGCCAAAAGTGACATTTGAAAAGCTTGCGAGAATAATGACCGATGCCGATATGAAAATTGCCAAAAACGAAAAGATTATTCAGGAACACGAGAAAGGAGAACAATGAGTGATTTTTTCCAGAACAGACGGGTTGTTGTTACCGGCGGCGCGGGTTTCTTAGGCCGTTACGTTACAGAGGGACTGCAAAAACGAGGTTGTAAGAATATTCTCGTGCCAAAAATCGAAGACTATGACCTCGTCAATATAGATGACATAAATCGGATGTACGAAGATATGAATCCGGATATTGTCATACACTTAGCGGCTGCCGTAGGTGGCATTGGGGCCAATCGTGAACATCCGGGTGAGTTTTTCTATAAAAATTTGATGATGGGCGTTCAATTAATAGAGCAAGCCAGACTACGAAACATTGAAAAGTTCGTCGCAATCGGTACGGTCTGCGCGTATCCTAAATTCGCAACAGTGCCGTTTAAGGAAGAGGACCTCTGGAGTGGATATCCGGAGGAAACCAATGCGCCATACGGATTAGCCAAAAAAATGCTGCTGGTTCAATCACAATCCTACCGGGCAGAATATGGTTTTAACTCGATTTTTCTGCTTCCGGTAAATCTTTACGGACCCGGCGATAATTTTGACCCGGCCAGCAGTCATGTGATACCCGCATTGATAAAAAAATGTATTGATGCCATCGAAAGCGGCGCAGATCATATCGACTGCTGGGGAACAGGCAGCGCTTCACGCGAGTTTGCCTACGCCGGGGATACCGCCGAAGGAATTCTCTTAGCAACAGAACATTACAACGGCTCCGAAGCTGTCAATATCGGTGCCGGATTTGAGATAACGATTAAAGAACTCGTGGAGAAGATTGCCAATCTTACCGGCTTTACCGGTGAAATCCGCTGGGACAGTTCCAAGCCGGATGGACAGCCACGTCGCCGACTGGATGTATCAAAAGCAAAACAATATTTCGGTTTCGAGGCTAAAATGCCCTTCGATGAGGGCCTCAAGGCAACGATAGACTGGTATCTCCACAGGACGCCTTGCGTTGGACAACATAAAACAACATAGCCCCTCTGCCAACAAAATGGGGAGGGTACATTTATGAAGCTTCACACACTTTTATTCGTACTTTTCGGGTTCTCTTGTGCTCTTGGAGCTGATAAATATGTCAGTCCCGATACCGTTGACGACAGCGGAGCAGGCACGGCAGCTTATCCTTACAAGAAAATCCGCACGGCAATTGCAAATGTGGGCGATGGTGACATAGTTTATCTGATGGAGGGGACGTATGACGAAATTACACAAGGCCTGGGATGGTATATTCATATTACCGGCACAGCAAAAAGTTATACTCTCAAACCATATAACGGCGCCGACATTAACTTGATTACAGACAATAACTGGGTCTGTATTCGGATTAACGCGGATGACAGCCCGGACAACAAAAAAACAGTTGCCTTTGAAGGTATTACGTTTTCATTCGAGAGCTGCCAGAAGTTCATATATTATCGTCAGGACAAAGAGCTGAATTTAACTTTCACTGATTGTCTGTTCGATATATCGAAGGATAAGCCCTTAATTACCAGTGAAGCTGTTTCGACAGTACCAACCAGAGAAATTCGTTTTATCCGCTGTCTTTATCATAACACCTCTAATCTTTACCCTATGGTCTTTAATGATTTTGCTCTGATTTATTTCGACGATTGCACTTTAATTAACGACATCAGCAACAATGATTGTATATTTTTCGACCTCTGGAATGAATGCAGTAACGTCGTTCTCAAAAATAGCTGCATATACAGCAAGACGAATGGATTTTACCCAAAACGTGTTTCAAAAATCGGGAAGCTTATTATCCAAAACAATACGTTTGTTCACAGCCAAACGGCAGGTCCATCTCCTGAATATGCAATCCATATACCTGATGCAGACATAGGTGCGATACGGATTACCGGTAATACTATTGCATACACTAAAACTGATGGAGGCATATTCAGAGGTGTTCGTCTTGGCACAGTAGAAGCAAGCTGGACAAATGTATTTCATGCGCCCACAATTGCCGATAATACAATCATTAACGACAGAGTCGGTTATTACGGCGCCGGAATCTATCTCGGCTCAAATGTTCAGGGAGCATCCTGTTTCGGTAATCAGATTACAGGCTTTCAAGGTGGCATCAACAACTATGCTCAATACAGTTTCATTACGGATAATACAATAAAGTGCACTGATGGTATAAACATGTGGGGTGGTGGTTATGCCAACATCCAGCATAACTCAATAGTATCTGTTGATGGCTATGCCAATGGCAGGTCTATTATGTTTGGTCGAATACATTTTGCCGATTCGACTGTAAATACCATATTCACAGCCACAACTGTTACGGATACTGGTGAAAACGCCTGGGGCGGTAACCAAAACAACGTGGCAGCCGGTATGCTGGCGTTGGCGGGCGGCAACAATCCAACTTATTGGGGCATTGTAGAATCCATAGATGATAACATAGTAACCGTAAATAACTGGACAAATGCCGATTCAACTGCCGTCATTGAAACACCCGGCGATGGAACAACAGTGCATATAGTTCGGTTCAGCGAACACAATATAGTCCTAAACAATATTTTTGACAGTTCCCAGGCCCATTACACAATTACTTTTGATTTCAACCCACGGTGCGGTGAAGACTGCATAGATTATAATTGCTATCAAAAAGGATTGCGGGCTTTTTCCAACCTGGGTCGGGCGAGTCAAAACAATTTGAGTGATTTCCAGATGAAGTGGTCATCGTGGTCAAAAATCTTCCCTGACAATGATGCGCACAGTATCGAAGCTGACCCACAATTTGTTGATATAGCCAATGGGGATTTCAGACTCGGGCCAATGTCACCCTGTTTGAATGCGGGCAAGCCGACTCCTAATGGTGGTTATACAGATATCGGAGCATGGCAGGAATAAGCCGCGGTGTACTGCTGTCAGGCGATTATAAGGAAAGATAAATCCTAAATAATATCGAAGCCTGTAATGAGCTAAGCCCAGAAATTCAAATATTCGAAACCATTTATTTCTGTCATTCGATTTTAGATATTTGAATTTATTTAGAATTTACAAATATGAGGAATAGGACATATGTCAGGGCAGAGGGAACATAGTATCTTAAAGCAATGCTTCTTCCTTATGTTACTCTGTTTCGCGTCCCAGTCGAGCCTGACTGAGGCAAGAGTTAACCTTGCGCGAAATAAGAGTTATACATTTTCACCGAAGCCCAACTATTATTTATGTACAGATAAATCCGACGCAATCCAACTTACCGACGGCAGAAAATCCGGCAGTAAATGGACGAATAAGAGTACCATTGGCTGGCAGAAAGCCGAGCCGGTTGTGGAAATCATAATAGACCTTGGTGAAAATTCGGCCATTTATGAGATACGGGTTCACACGATCGGGGGAGGTTTCGCAAGCGTAGAATTTCCGGAATATATAGCCGTATTGCTAAGCGACAACAATCGAACATTCCGATTCGGCGGATTGGTCAGTAATAAATATTTGACCGATATCCGGAGTACAGGTTTCCATGGCGTTGAGCGTACAATGAGAATTGAAAATATTAATGCCTCAGGCCGATACATCAAACTTATCATCATGCCCACAAAACGCTATGTATTTCTTGATGAGATTGAAGTGCTGGGAGATTCGCTTTCAGCCATAAAAAATATTAGACTTCGAGAAAATCTCAGAACATTCAGCTCTAATGAAACACTGCTTGATAAAGTCGAAGATTACCTGCAATTTAATGAAAATGTCACAACTACACTCAAAACAATTAAAGATAGTGAACTTGCGCCATCCAACGGACAATATCAAAAGGAGCTTGAAGAGCTGGCACGGAAAACGAATACACCGACGAACACCATACATTCAACCAGAGAGCTGGACGCTATGAAAAACCTGTTTGGGAAAATTCGAGCCGGGATATACAAAACAATATACAAAAAGCCGTATGTGTGCCTGCCTGCAGAACCGACTAAGATTGTATTTGAGAAGGAGATGCCGCTTCACGAAAACAAAAAAGACATCAATATCCGAATGTGGCAAAACGAATATGAATCGGCCGCGTTCAATATCATAAACTGCTCCGACGAAACGCTAACAATGTCCGTCTCTATTTCACCGTTACTCAACTCAACCGGCGAACAAATGAACAGCCACAGAACTTTCACAATCAGACGAGCGACATACATCAAAGGCAGTGGCGTTGGTTCAATAGCAGACGCCCTTGTATTACAGGGCGAGCAGCCATTTGTTTTGCAGCCGGGTGAGCTGACTCAAATATGGTTAACT
>JASFMF010000006.1:0-13272 GCA_050117705.1 Phycisphaerales bacterium | reverse complement strand
ACTGATGCCAATTTACATCCCATAAATCAACTCAACACTAGATTCCAGAGAGAATTACATATACAAGCTGAGATGCTTAGAGGAGTCATACAAAATAAATGCGCTATTTCAAAAAACATCAATGATGCTCAACCTTTAAACATGTCTAACAAATTAGATACACGCCTTGATATATATAAGAGATGGATTCTCAACCACAAGATTCTGTCAATCGTAATTTTATTAGGTGTAGTAGTCATTTCACTTGGCGCATTTTCCGAGAGCATTTGGAAAATCGTCGATAGCTACAAACGAGTTGCTGAAACAAACAAGATATCCGGATCGGAGCCATCTGTACCTCCAGCAATAAGTGATGAAATCAAGATTAAAAAGGTACGCCCGATTATTGATCAACCAACAATGATACGTGATTTTGCTGGTACAGGAATTATGTCTCTTCATTGGGAACTTGTTCTCTCAAACAATGGCGAAAAAGATCTATCCGTTATTGATTACGATGCCCTCCAAGTGTTAAAGAAAGGTCCCATCAGTTATACTGATTTGTGTCAGGGTCTATACTTTTTACACGATACAAAGCTTCAACCTGTCAAATTCCCAATGATAATTCCTGCAGGGCATTCCTCCGCCTTGTTCATCCGCCTTGGTGTTATGATAGACGACAAAGCCTATGCGATGATAAAAGAAGAGTTCAATGGAAATCAGGCACAAACTGCATCCTCGATAATTGATTTTTTGCGTTCTCGTGAAACTGATATATTCGGGAATCCGTTCAGTAAAAACGATATTGGCGTATATTCACTACCCCCACTTAATGATCTTCAGGATCCAGTTTTTGCAGTTACATTTAAGACGGCAAGAAATACCGAGATAGCTGACCTCATATCTTGGTATAAGTATGGCCTGTTTCGTTTGGCGACGGGTGGCAGCCACTGAGCAAACACAGTGAGCTTGTACCCAAGGTGCGAAGTGGATGGTAAAACGCATTTCTACCTTCAGTTCGCACCAGTTTAAATCACTGCTCGATGCTCATGCTGGCTTACGGTAGAAATGTTATTCTCTTATTTATGTGCATATGTCTAAGACCCGGTGTTGTTTGCCGGGTCGCAGATCCGGCTTTAGACGGAGCCTTCGTAGAAATGCTCATCTCACGGACATTAATTTCGATTTCAATTGATTTTAGAGTCAAGATATGGTATAATACCCACTAGTTGGCCTGCCCTGAGCGCAGTCGAATGGGCCAGAAGACCGATACGAGCCGCAGTAGCAGCAAGGCACATCTCGCCAGCAGGCGAAAGTTCATGCCAGAAGGCAAAGTCAAATCCAATTATTTATGTGCCTATAAGGCACTCCTCGAATGTCTTAGTCGGGGATCTCGTATCAGCAGATACACGTCAAAAAATCATCGCCTGTTAAAATAGGCAATATTTTGAATTTGTTTGGGATTTCGAATTTATGCAAAATACCCTTCCTACTGTCTTAATTCTACTGTCTGTAGCCTTTATTCTGTCTTCTGTCTTCCGTATTCTGTCTTCTGTTCTTTACACTTGTAAAGAACATTCGACAAATCGACCCTTTTATGCAAAACAAACCCAAATATAATATAGGTAATATGGGCAAAAAAGCCTGCCCTGAGCGAACCTGTCCTGAGCAAGGTCGAAGGAGTCGAATGGGTTAAGATAGGCAAAATGAACCCGGTTTGGAAAGGGCGGCTACAAAATTAAGGACGGGATTTATATGGTGTTTCTTCGATTTGACTATCTGATTTTTTATCCACCTTCGGGTCGAGTTTGGCTTTTGTTATCTGATTCGACCAGGCGGTTTTTAGTATCTGTTGCGGCGGTATTTCCACCGGCCCGCTCACAAACTCCGGAATGTTATAAACTATGACGCGTGATTGATGATATTTAACGTCTTTCTGAGGTAAAAGAAATGGCTTACTGAATTTGCCGTTGGAATCGAAATGACTGAAATAAAAATGAGTACACATCCCATCCTGACGTTTACTGCTGAATACAACCCACCGACCGTTGCTGGACCAGCAGTGATAGCTTTCCGCCCGGTCACTGTTGATTATTTCTGTTTTCCGAAGTTCTTTCGTCTGAGTATCGAACAGGTACAAATCCGACTCCGGCTTATAAAGTGGAAAATAGCTGTATTCCGACATGCACACGAGAATATATTTACCATCGGGAGATATTTTCGGATGCGCAGCGCTCAAATCCATCTCGCTTGCCATCAGTACAGGCTCAACCTCTCCCCACGAACCGTTATCAACGTCATAAGAGATGCGCATCAGGTCATACTTCATTTCTTTATAGGGATGCTCATGTTCACCAAAACTATCCAGCCCCGGCCCGCTGCAAAAATAAAGGTATTTACCGTCGGGCGACCAATCCGGGTATGTCTCCATGCGTTCTGTACTCGATATTTTAGGCGATGTCGTAACTGTGTTTGTTTTAACGTTATACAAAAGCAGGTCCGAAGCCCTGTCATAAACATCGCGGGTTTCACCAACTGCATGAAAAACCTGCTTTACGATATTAAAGGCAAACGCAATGATTTCTCCATTCGGATGCCATGACCTGTATGATGTAGCGTGATTAAAAGATGTTGAAGTATCAATTTTATGAGTTTCGTTATCGTATGCCAGTATCATTGACGTGCCGACCGCACCGGCACGCATATGGAATATCATTCTGTCCGGATTATAATTATGAAAGGAATGACAATTAACACAATTCTTACCCATCGTCCTGTTCAGGGCAATAGGGCGTTCGTCATAGCTGCCCAAGTCGCGTTGATAAATGCCAAGCATGTCCCAGTGCATATATATAGGTTTCATAAGCCGGTAAACAATATGCGAATCGATTTCCTCATTGGCAATTTGGTTGGTAACAGGACTAAAGCGGCCCCATTTACCATTTTCATCTTTAACAAAAATAGTTATGAGCAATGATTTTCCAAGATTTAGGTTTAACAGCTTTTTCCACGGTTTTATTGGAATTTTAATTTCGGAGGTTCGGCTGAATATATCAATTTGCTCACCTTTTTCAGAGGAAACATTAACATGATATGCGGCTCCTTTTTCTTTGATAATAAAATTGGTCGGAGCAATATTAGGAGGAACAATTGTGTCGGTATAATCCGGCGATATGACTGGTTGCCTGTCGATAAAGCTGCAGTCTTTCGGATTCGGCTTCTTGCTGGTACCGCCGAAGCAATCTGTTGTTACTGTGATGCAGATAAAAAGTAAAATTGTGAAAATCTTTAATCGAAACATATTATTACTTTCCGTGCTTATAATAGTATTGCCCATAAAACCAGTAGGTATCTCTGTATTTTTCAAGTTCCTGGCGAGCCGCTGTTTTGTTCCTTTGATATTTTGCGAGGATTCTGTTGAAATCGTTAAACTTCTGAATCGTTTCTTGCGAAATCTCTTTTCCCGCCGGGATAATACCTTTACCTTTCGTGATTTGATTATAGATGAGCAAAGCTTCTTCGAAATGGCGTGGAAATCTTCTATAGTTAAAGTCTTCCAGCCGGTGGAGATGTTTTGCGAAAAGACCGATTTTTCCTTCAAGCAGACAGTATACCATGAAATATTCGAATGCCATTCTGTTCTTCGTATTCTTTAAAAGCTCTTGCAGAGACAACTCCGGCTCACTCGGCGAGACAAGAAAGTCGTGTTCCGGCATAGCGTTTTTCAAATATCGAAATTGCGGCCGTGCCCAAAAATCATTACTATCATTAAGGAACTTTTCATATTCGATTGCCCATGATTTATGCCAGATGGTTTTCTTCAGCATTGTCAGATATTTTTCCGCAACGTCCCCATTTTCTTTCAACAGATTCACCAGCGCAAGACGCTGTAGAATCCACGGCGTATCTCCCTTGGCGGCTATGGCCTCATGTGCCCAGTGTTCCGACTCGTTTATAAGGCCGAGGTCGAAAAATATGTCACTGTGCTGGAAGGCAAAGGGATCACGCAGGTTTCCCTGCATAAAAAGGCCGTCGCTTCCGAAAATCTGTGCCAGACGAAACATGTCGTCACATAAAAACCCGTTATGGTACAGCGCTCTATTGACCTGGCACTGGACAACATTATTAATTGGAATACCTTTTTGTGCGATATCGAGTATTTTGCGCCATTCTCCGAATCGCGCATAATGGTCTATAAGGAGAAAAGTTTTGTTCTTTTTATCGTACGAATAAAACGCCGCTGCGATAATAAAAAGGATAATAATGACACCCTGAATCAATTTAATTGGAATGGAGCGGCTAAATAAAAGTTTATCCCAGAGGCTCTTTGATTTCTTTTGTGTGGTTTCAAACTTCGTTATGAGAAGGATAAGCGGGAAAAACGCATACAATGCCCAGGACAGCCAGGTTAATCTGTACTGGTCATGTGACGTCAGATGCGCCATATATGCATCTTGTATATTTATTATGAATAAAGCTAAAGCACCGATATAAGGTAACAAACCTGAAAATATGATATAGAGTAAAGGCAGTATAATTCGGCGGCGATATAAAACATCATAAAGTATGATTGCTACCGAAAAGATAAAAGCAAGACCGGCAGTAAAGTAATGTAGAATTGAAAAGAGAATAATATAGAACAAAAATCGCAAAGTATTGTTTGAAGGAGCAAGGCGAATGAAAATATTAATACCGAGTAAAGTCCAGAGCAGTCCTAATGTCAGAAGGAGCGGATATCCATAATCACTATGTAGGGCCAGAAGAAGAATCGATGGCACCAGGTGCAGATAAAGAATCGGCCGGTTTGTGCTGATTGAATTAAGGAGCAGTTTCGTATTCCAGATAACAAATGCTAAAACAAAAACAAGCAATAATGCCCCCGACCATGAATGATAGAAAAACTGTGAAAGGAATCTCGATATTAGCTCGTTTACTCCTCCGGGGTAGCTGAAAAAGTCATGAATAAAATATTTATCGAAGAAAAAAACCGGCTCCTGAGATTGATAGATGAGTTTAGGATTTATTCGCAACAGGAAGTAAACGAAATAAAAAGACAGCAGAACAATCGTAAACGATAAAGACCAGATTTTATCTTTGAGTTTGCCTTTCGATACTTTCTGCGGTGCTTTTTCGCTCTTTGATATTTTCATAATATTAAAATGTGCTTATCGGCCGAACATTAACTGGGGAAGACAGCCTTCCGTTCATATCTGTTCGACCTGCACTTTAATTTTGTCCTGAGCATCCGGCCAGGACATCTTGTCTGTCCAGCCCCACGCTCTTGCTGTTGCGGCTTTTATTGCTGTTTCCAGTGCTAAAGATGTATCGGACTTTTCTTTAAGGCCCTTTAAGAATCCGCCTAACAGAAAATCGCCGCAGCCGACCGTAGATAGCACTTTTTTGTTGTCAGAGCATCGACCGTGCCATGCGCCGTTTTTCGTAACGACTATGGCGCCTTGTTTCCCACGGCTGATAAAAACAATATCAACCTGAGCCAGCAATTGTTGCCCGGCCTTGACCAGACTTGATGGGTCGCCTTTTATTTGCTTACCCAGAAGTTCTCGCAACTCTTCTACATTCGGTTTTATTAACCAGATACAACCGGTTTCGAGGGCACTTTTTAATGCCTGTCCGTATGTGTCCACTGCGATTTTGACTTTACGTTTTTTACATAATTCTATTATCCGGAGAACTTCTGTTATGGCAAAATTGTCATCTGGTATAGCACCGGCGAAAACACAAACACTGCCTGGTTTGATTATTTCTTTTAAGTCGGCTTTTAATTTTCTCAGGGCTGTTTTCGAAGCCAGTTCGGATTTGTTGCGCAGATGCATTTCTCTGTCTTTTTTTGTATCGACTATTGTAATATTTTGGCGTGTACTTCCTTTAACGGGAGTTATCTTAACTTTAATCAGCTTATTCAATGGTTTCATTGCTTTTAACATCTGTTCGTAGTCATCCTGTCCCCACAGGCCGGCCGCAGTATTTCTCTGACACATCCATGCCAGTGCCCGCGAGAGGTTCATTGCCTTGCCAGCCGGTTGGAATGATGTTGTTTCAATTTCTTTATGCAGACCCCAGGCCAATTCTTGTCCATAGCAGAGGATGTCCCACGCAGGACATATTCCAACGGTTATAATTGAAAGGTTTTTCATGCTATGCTGATTCACTCCGAAATTTTTTTCGCTCCCAACTGCCCACAGGCGGCGTAAATATTTTTACCTTTTTTGAATCGTATTGTAGTCTCGATGCCGGCTTCTTCAATAACTTTAGTGAACTTTGATATTACCTGCCTGCTGCTTCCTTTGAATTTGCAGCGGGTGTGAGGATTAAATTCAATGAGATTCACGTTGCATTTGATTCCACGCAGCAGTTTTACAAGCATTTCTGCGTGCATCATTGAATCGTTCAGGCCCTTTATCATAACATACTCGAATGTAACGCGTTCCTTTGTTATTTGCTGATAGGCTTTCACGGCATCGAGCAGTTTTACTAACGGATATTTAGTATTGATGGGCATTAGTTTGCTTCGTAACTCATCGGTAGGTGCGTTTAGTGATATGGCCAGGCGCGGATGTATATTTTCGTTTGCGAGTTTTTTTATGGCTGGGGCTATGCCGCAGGTGCTTATAGTTAAATGTCTGATACCAATATTCTTGCCGTCCGGATGGTTCAGTATCCGCACGGCTTTAATCACCTCATCGAAATTTTCGAGCGGCTCGCCCATTCCCATAAAGACGACGTTGCTGATTCTGCCTTTGTCTTTCTGAACGGTATTTACCTGGTCAACAATTTCGCCGGCAGTGAGGTTTCGCTGGAACTTTATCCTGCCGGTGGCACAAAACACACAGCCTAACGCGCAGCCGACCTGAGTTGAAACACAAAGTGTCTTTCTTTTACCATCGAGAAGAAGCACAGTTTCAATCCTGTTGTCGTCGTCAAGGCCAAATACATATTTAACTGTTCCATCTTTGTCGGTCAGTTTGTTCAGGACCTCAAGATGGGAGATATAATAACCCTGTCCTATAAGTTGCTCTCGAAAGGTCTTGCTCAAAGGAGTAATTTGAGAGATTTCTGCAGCATCCTTAGTGTGGATGAATTGAAAAATATAACGTGCGATATATTTTCTCTGTTTCAGGCCAACCACTATTTGCTCAAGCTCACCGGCGGTTTTTTCTTTGAAGTCTTTACCCATAATCGGGAAAGTTTACCAGATTTGAGTGTGACTGTCGAATTTGTAAAAAACCGGATAGTGCTTAACCGGCAATTTTAGTGCAGCCGAGGTGATTCGGGATGTCAGTCATCCTCGTCATCGATAGAGACATACCCTCGTTGTCCTTCGCTTACATAAGCCGGCTCCGGCGAACTCTGGGTTTGTGATTCTTCTGTTTGGTCGTCCGCTTCCATCTGCTCACGAATGCGTTCGTACTCTTCGAGAGTCATAGTCACTTCGCGTGCCTGGCTGCCCTTATATTCGCCGAGTATTCCCGCTCCGGCCATCATCTCGATTATACGTGAAGCTCTGGCATAGCCTATGCTAAGTCTGCGCTGTAAAAGTGACACACTACCACGTTTTGTTTCCAAAACAATCCGTACCGCATCGTCGAATAGCTCGTCCTGTGCCATTTCAGATGTGTCCAGTCTTTTGAGCCGGGTCAGCTCAGGATGGAATTGAGGTTCGGCCACTTCCTTTAGATGTTTGACGATTCGTTTTATCTCCGTCTCATCTACGAAAGTGCCCTGCGCACGGACCAGGTCGCTTGTGCCGGGTTTTAAGAACAGCATGTCACCTTCACCGAGCAGGGTCTCTGCTCCGTTTTGGTCGAGAATAATACGGCTGTCCATTCTTGCTGCGACGCGAAAACCAACCCTGGTGGGCATATTTGATTTTATAAGGCCGGTAACGACCGTTGCCTGGGGACGTTGAGTAGCTAAGATAATATGAATACCGACTGCCCGGCTTTTCTGTGCAAGGCGAACGATGTACGCTTCTATGTCCTTGGCCGCTGTCATCATCAAATCCGCAAGCTCGTCGATTACTATCACAATGTAGGACAGCTTTTTCGGAATCTTTGCTTCTTCTTCGGCTGTGGTTGGATTAAATCTCTTAATGATTTCTTCGGCGCCGAGTCTGTTGAAATCGGCGATATTTTTCACCCTTGCCTCGGCCAGCAGGGAATAACGTTCGTCCATCTTCACTGTGGCCCATTCGAGTATCTGGACGGCCGTCTGCGTCTCGGTAACTATCGGGCACATCAGGTGCGGAATGGTATTAAATGCCGTCATTTCGACCATTTTCGGGTCGATTAAAATCATCTTCACCTCATCAGGGCGTTTTGTGAGTAAGATACCCGTGATTATACTGTTTATACATACACTTTTGCCTGAGCCGGTCGTTCCGGCAATAAGCAAATGCGGCATCTTAGTGAGATCCGAAACGAGCGCTTCGCCTGAGGAATCTTTGCCCAGGAACAGGGGTATCTGCATCTTCTGTGGTTTGCCGCCTGCTAAGTCTAACATGCTTTTTATACGGACTTTTTCTTTTTCACTATTCGGCACTTCAATGCCTATCGTATGCTTACCCGGCAGGGGGGCTACAACACGAACCGCGCCGACTCCCAGAGCACGTGCCATATCGTTAGCGAGTGCGGCTATCTGGCTAACCTTGACACCTGCTGCGAGCTCCAGCTCGAACATTGTTACGACCGGGCCGGTTTCGGCGGCTACAACACGCGCGTTTATATTAAACTCGGAAAGCAATCTCTCCAAAGCTGTCGCCTTTGCTTTGACGACCTTCTCCTGTACAGCGGCGTAACCATACTCAGGTTCAGCTAACAGTTCCAGCGGCGGCAGTTTATAATCTTCGTAAGTTTTTTGGACTACTGAACGTTTAGATGCCGAGGTGCTCGGACGACTGGGTTTTTCACGATCTAATCTTTTAACCGGGATGTTCTCTAACGGTTTAAGTTTAATAACTTCCGGCGGTTTAGAAATTTTAGTATTAATATTAAGCTGCATCGGTTTTTGTCTGGTACTTAGTTTTTTCCAGATGTCGTTCAGGCCCTGTCCGACTATGGCGGATCGTTTTGCCGCCAGCCAGGCGGGTGCTGCGACGCCGGCTATCTTACCGGCCCCGAAATCGAGCCATCTTAGCACTGTCATTACGAGAGTATCGGCCAGAAGGAGAAGCCCGACGACCCAGAAGGCCATAACTAATATGAATGTTCCTACCGATGCAAAATGACTTCGCAGAAACTGTGATGCTCCGACGCCGAGGACGCCGCCGGAACCCATAGGAAAATCGGTAAATCGGTGAGGCCATAAACACTGGAAGCTTATCGAGGCCGCAATAGTCATCAAGCCTAATCCGATTATTCGCAGGGTTAGCTGGTTTGTATGCTTATGTGCGAGCCTGCTGATTAAGAAACAGATTGCCGATACCAATATCACAAATATTCCAGGCCCAATATAGTACAACAAATAGTACGAGCAAAATGCACCCGCTGTGCCGCACCAGTTGGCAGGTGGGGTATTGTGGGGATATACGAATTTGCTCGGCCAGTCACCGATGTCGAAACTGATACAACTGCACAAAAAAAGCAGGCATACACCTATTCCAAGACAGAGTATTGCCGTGCGAACTCTGGAGTTGCTAATTTTTTCTTTGGAAGATTTCTTATATGACTTTTTCTTTTTCATATTTGTCATTCTCTGCCAAGTCCGATAAAGATGACACAATATGCGCAGTCAAACATTATGCCCGCCATCGGACGTAATCTATATCGGCAGCTTTTCAGGCTTTTCTGCACAATTGCAGGGCGCATATAGGGGCGGTTTTAGCTCCTCCGATTTGTTCGAGATTATTTATTTTATGAAAAGCGGTTTTATGTGCCGTTCGTAGATGTTCTCTGTTACGTTTTGTGCGATAATGTCTTTGTGTTTTTTAAGAGCATCCAAAAAGCGTGTGTCCATCTCGGCGGCGACCTTGTATGCTACGTGAAGAAGCTGTCGTAAATTGGGATTATACTGTTCGCACGACTGGTCGTGACGCAGCGCCGAGGCGAATCTTTGTCCATCCCACTTGTCGATATCTTCCGCCGATGGCAGTTTTGCCCGGTCGATATCGATGACGGTAGCATAGGGTCCGCAAAGCTCATCCATACGTGACAGGGATTTGGTGTAAACTTCTTTTGCAATTGCAAGGCCATCCCCGCCGGCCATTGCCAGGCCGATTAGTTCTTCCAGCCAGGTCGTTCCGGCTGTTTTAAGATGCAGGCCTGCATCGAATTTTTTAAGTGCTTTAGCTATGGGTGTATAAATTGAAAACTTGTCACTGCCGGAGTGGATACTGAGTTTCAGGTTTTCAGGTAAGCCGAATTCCTTAACTGCAAAATTAACTACTGCGAGGTCCTCTTCGAATTCCTTAGCAAAACCTGCCAGGTCACCGACGTAATCCACGCCCTTATTAAATCGGCCTGTGAATTTCGGAGCAATCGTTTGGGCCGGGATTCCTTCATCAGCGACAGCGGCCAGGATAAAGAACATCTCTACCGGTGTTTGCGGCTGGTCAGTTTCATCCATTGATACTTCCGTGACGAAGTTGTTCGCGCCTTTGACAGTTTCGATATGGCGATAGATTTCTCCGGCCTGTTTGACAGCCAGCAGAAACTTGTCTGCTATTGTTTTTATTAGTCCTTCACTAATCTCAAAAGTTTCGTCAATGCCTTCAATTGAAAGTGAGCCGACGTATTTTTTATACTTTTGCACAAAGGAATCTATCTCGGTTTCATTAGTTGCTTGGCCAATATAGTCGGCGACATCAAGTGTGAAGAAGTCACTGGATTCGATGAATCCATCGACATTATTCAGCCCTATATGGTCGGCATCTACAAAATAAGGTTCATTCCATCCACAGGCGGCAATTGCGTTGTCGGCTTCTTTACGTGTATCAGATGGATTTGTTCCTATTATAGTATGTTCTCTGTGTGATTTGTTCCAGACAGGGGTAATATTAAGCCTCTGCTCTTTTGCCTTTATCAGGGCGGCCAACTGAGCCTTCCCCTGATGGCAAAATCTGTCGCCAATTCCAAAAGAATACTTTCCTAATATCATAAATCAGTTCTCCAGTTATAATCTTTAATTAGTCACCAGCTCACACAGCTACAAGGTACGATGTAATCAAACACGGCATTAGATAAGTTTTAGTAGTTTAGGGATAAGCAGGGAAATCTGCGGAATATACGTTACCAGCATCAGAGCAACTATCATGGCGGCGAAAAATGGAATAAGAGGCCGTGTGACTTTTACTATCGTAGTTTTACCGACGCCGCAGCCTACGAACAGACATGTGCCCACCGGCGGAGTGCACAGTCCAATACAAAGATTGGCAATCATTATCATTCCAAAATGAACCGGATGTACGCCAAGCTGCCTGGCTACGGGTAGAAAAATAGGAGTAAAGATAAGAACAGCCGGAGTCATATCCATAAATGTCCCCACAAACAAGAGCAAGATGTTGATAATCAGAAAGATAATTATTTTGTTGTCGGAGATAGACAACAATGCAGCGCTGACGTCCTGGGGGATATTTTGGTAAGTCATTATCCATGACATTCCTGCTGAGGCTGCGATAAGGAGCATCACAACTGCGGTGGTAATTCCGCATTGAAGCATGATTTCAGGTATTTCTTTGATTTTGACTTCTCTATATATCACAACCGCAAGAATGAATGCGTAAACGACTGCGATAGCTGCGGCTTCGGTGGCCGTGAAAATTCCTTTTAAGATACCGCCCAAAACAATGACGATAAGCAGTAAGCTCAGGATTGCCCGCCTGAATGCTCTGAGAATTTGCATCAGGCCGGCTTTGTCGCCAGCACCGTAATTTTTTCTTCTGCTAATAATGCCGCTGACCAGCATCAATAGCAGACCGAATACTATACCGGGAAGGATGCCTGCCATAAACATCGCTAAAATGGACACTCCACCGGAGACCACTGCATAGACAATCATTATATTACTGGGGGGGATCATAAGGCCGGTAGTTGCGGCAGTGGTCGAGACGGCCACATTGAAGTCTCTATCATAACCCTTTTTGTTCATCTCCGGAATCATAAAGCCGCCTACCGCTGATACTGCAGCAACGGCGGAGCCGGAAATGGAGCCAAAGAGCATACAGGTTAGAATGTTGACGTGTGCCAGGCCACCTGTGAATCGGCCTACAAGAGAGCCGGCGAATTCGATAAGTCTGCGCGCAATTCCTCCTCTTCCCATAAACATGCCGGCTAAAATAAAGAATGGTATAGCGAGCAGTGAAAAGGAATCTATGCCGGTGGCCATACGCTGGGCGATAATCTTCGCGGCACCATCAACCGAACCCATTACATACAGAATAGTCAGCAATGTGGAAAGCCCGATGCTTACGGCAATCGGTACATTTATTAAAAGAAAGAAAACGAAACTAACCGTAAGAATGATTACCGGCCAATCCATTATAAATAATCCTTTTTATTTCCTAATCTATTTCTTTAGTAATAAACTTATTTTTTCGACCATCATTTCGATGGAGAAAATGACTATGAAAAATCCACTGATAGGTAAGGCGAGGTAGACATAACCCATTTCAATGTGCAGTGCGGGAGAAGGCTGAGATGTTGTTAGTGTTAAAGAGACAAGCCTGTAACCACCATATATCAAGACGACGGCCGCGAACACAGAAATAAGCATGTAAACTATCAACTGGCCTATTTTTCTGGATTTTTCGTTTAACTTGTTAACGAAATAGTCGACTCCCAGATGGCTGTTTTTAATGAAACCTATACTTGCACCAAGTAACGCAATCCATATTAAAAGCATTTTTGCCAGCTCATCAGTCCACTGACTCTGATGTCCCCACACATATCTCGTAAAGACTCCCCAGATCACGTCGATTACCAAGGCAAACATAATCAGAATCACTATAATTTCAAGACCCTTAATGAGCCATGCTTTTAATTTAAGGATGACGCTGAGCATTACTACTGAACCTTATTAATTTCCTCAATTAATTCGCCGATTTCTGTGCCTTTGTAGGATTCGTGCATCTTTTTGACTTTCTGCCGGAATGTTGTTTTGTCAGGATGATGAACCGTAACGCCTTGCGCCTGCACCTTTTCGAGGGCATCTACAGTAGCTTCTTTCCACAGTTTTCTTTGGTAAATTGAAGATTCGTCAGCCGCCTCCTGCACCATTTTTCGGACATCTTCAGGTAGCTTGTTCCATGTTCCCATATTAATAATAATTATGTCGGGAACC
>JASFMF010000005.1:0-13627 GCA_050117705.1 Phycisphaerales bacterium | reverse complement strand
GTTCCGTTTATTTGCCCTGCCAGAAACAATCCTGAGATTTTTTTCGTTTCCAGAGAAGGCTTTAACTGAATCGGCGGACAATAATCGTATTCGATTGCATAGCCGTAGTGAACGATTCGCGCGTTTTCCGTACCGGGCAGCAACTTGAGCATTTGCTCCTGTACATCTTTCGGCAAGGAAGTACTTATGCCGTTGCAGTAGATAGTTGTTTTTTCTTCGTCCTCAGGTTCCAGAAACACCTGATGTCGCTGCTTATCTGCGAAGCGAACGATTTTTGTTTCGATGCTCGGACAATACCTCGGCCCCGTGGAAGTAATTTGTCCGGAATAAAGCGGAGCACGATTTAGATTATCCCGAATAAGCTTATGTATTTTCTCGTTCGTATATGTTATCCAGCAGGGAATCTGTGCTCTATCGATACACTCGGTCACAAACGAAAACGGCACCGGCTTATCATCACCATACTGAATTTCGAGCTTATCCAGGTCCACCGTCGCCGCATCCAGCCGGGCTGGCGTGCCGGTCTTTAACCTTTTAAGCTCCAATCCGATTTGCTTAAGACTTTCCGACAGCTTGTCGGCGGCCGGCTCATCGAGACGTCCGCCTGCAAACTGCTGCGAGCCTATGTGCATTAGGCCGCCAAGAAATGTCCCCGTGGTAAGAATTACTACCGGAGCATTATATATCCGGTTATCTATACACTGCACCCCTCGCACGTTATTTTTTTCAGTTATAATTTGTGTAACCATCTCCTCTATGATGGTCAGGTTTGCGGTTTGCTCGAGCTGTGAGCGGATATAATCTTTGTACTTATATTTGTCCGCCTGTGCTCTCGGCGCCCGCACGGCCGGGCCTTTCGAGCGATTCAATAGCCGAAACTGAATCCCCGTTGCGTCTATTGCCAATCCCATAAGTCCCCCCATCGCATCGACCTCGCGCACAATCTGCCCTTTTGCAAGACCACCAATAGCCGGATTGCAGCTCATTTTGGCTATCGTCTCTTTGCTTATGGTTATAAGGCATGTTTTGGCACCGATTCTGGCCGCGGCATAGGCCGCCTCGACGCCGGCATGACCTCCACCTATAACAATGCAATCAAATTCATTTGTGTTCGTTCTCTTAGACATATTCAGCCAGTATAGCTTTCTGAACCTTTTAATCAAGTATTGACAGTTGATACCATTTTTCCAATAATGTTATTGGAATGGCACAGCAGAGATTATTATGGTGTCTTATGCGGAAACAATCTATCGCCCCGCTCACGGGCTTGCAGGTGTCTTAATAGCCTGCAACGACAAGGCTGGGTACCGGCGCGTTATGATGCGATCTCGCGGCCCAAAGGTATTATGAAGAAGTTATATAAGCATTGTTGGGTGAAAACTAAAATTTGAATTATGGGAAACTCAGCACAGGAAATCTATTTATCCTTGATGAAAACGATAAGATATCGTTTGGATTTCATTGACTCATTAAAAAACATAAAAATGAATTCATTTTCAAAAGCAGAAACAGCTGCATTTCATGGAAGAAAAGTTATAGAGGGAATTGCATTCGGTTGTCTTGTGGCTGTTCAAAATGGGTTAAAGTCTGTTCCAAGAGACGCTAAAGGTCAGTGGAATGCTGAAAAGATCTTAAAAAGTCTTATATCAAAGGACATCACTATATTTCCAAGCCCAAGTATTCGCAGGAAGGCTACTGAATCTGAAAAACAGAGAAATAAAGTATCTATTGTCATTGAGGGAGTCAAAGAACGTAGAATTACTCATGATGAATTTATATCCATTTATCAAAGCCTTCATCGTTGGCTTCATGAAATCAATCCATATACAAATGTTGGTAACAACTCTTTTTTGGAAAGACATGAACACTCTTTGTGGGAGAATTTACAAAAGATTGATCAATTCATTGATAAGCATTTCATTTCGATTTCTGGAGAAGGCTTTTTCTGTGTTTTACGAGATAACGTCGATAGTTACACAAAAATCATTCCTCTATCTAAAATTGGCGAACTAAGATAAATCACTAATCGAAAGTAGCCCAACAAATGGTTGAAGATTTACCACGCCAGCGGACATACGCAAAATGCCCAATAAAGGCGCCATACAGGAGAAGAATCTCACTAGGCAAGTAAACTAAAGATACATTAGTGTCACAAATTTCTTGATTTTTGAGACTTTATACAGTATTGTGATGGTAGCGGTGAATAGAAATGGACAAAAAGACTTTAACAATAACTTCCATACGTGACAAAGACGACCACAATTACTGGGCAACAAAATCTTACCTTGAAAGAATCGAGGCCTTAGAGGAATTAAGGAGAATTATATTCGGTTATGACCCATCTACCGAAAGACTTCAAAGAACTCTTACAATTACTCAACTCAAAAAAGGTTGAGTACTTAGTAGTCGGCGGCTATGCCGTAGCTATCTACGGATATCCCAGAACCACCGGAGATATGGATATCTGGATAGCCATTTCCAAAGACAACGCACATAAAACCATCGAAGCCTTAAAGGAATTCGGTTTTGATGCCCCCCAGTTAAAAGAAGAATTGTTCCTGGAAAAAGAAAAAAACATAAGAATGGGGAATCCTCCGCTACGCATAGAAATTCTAACATCTATAGATGGCGTCGAGTTTACTGAATGTTACAGGAATAAAAAAGTTGTAGCCATAGACGATATAGATGTAAATTTCATATCTCTTGAGGACTTAAAGAAAAACAAAAAAGCCAGCGGCAGATACCAGGATTTAGCTGACCTCGAAAACCTGGAAAAATAAAACATCTTCCAACAACCTATTTTAGGCGCATGCGTTTAGTCTTTCTCCGCTAAGGCTACCGCCGAAGCAATGGCAAAATTCGCGGTATGTGTAATACTTACGCTTATATGTTTTATCCCGAGCTTGTCGGCAATTTTTTTGACCTCTCCATCCAGAGTAACCTCCGGCTGGCCACTGCTATTGTTTTTTATCTCAACATCCGTCCAGGCAATCTTACCCCGCCATCCTGTCCCCATTAGCTTAAGAATCGCTTCCTTGGCCGCAAAGCGACCGGCTAATTTTTCCACCTCATTTTTCTTCGACCGGGCGTAAGCCTGCTCGGTCTCGGTAAAAACTCTATCGATAAAGCGTTCACCATGCCGCTCCACCATCGCCTCTATACGAGGGCAATCTACGAGGTCAATACCATGTGCCACAATTTCTGCCATTTCACCCAGTCACTCACCTTCGATTTCTGTTATGTTTGCTACTTCCTGCTCTCTTGATATATTTTTTCCAGACAAAAATCTATAAACTCGTCCGTTTCACCCATTTCAGCATGCCGTAAAAGTTCGGCATTAACCTGACCGACATCACTTACCCGCCTGTCCGAACTAATCCTTTCCCGCACCTGCATCTGAACTTTCTCAAAAGGTTCGTAACTGTCCGAATGTCTCTCCTCCAGCTTCATTATAAACAGATGTTCGGGTATAACTATCAAATCTGCAAGCTGGCCGACCGCGAGGTTCTTCGCCGCAGCCGCAAGTTTATCATAAGGTTCGGCCAGAGACTCCGGCTGTACCGGCCTCCATAAACCACCGAATTCCTTCATCGGCCCGTGTGAATATTGCCTGGCCAATTCACCGAAATCTTCACCCGACTGTATACGCTTGATCAATCCATCCGCCAACTCTTTCGCAAGCCGATGAGGGTCTTCGTTCGGATCTGCCACTTCCACTTTGTCGGGCTGTATATCTATCAAACGAAATCTTATCACACCCGGCACAACAAAATATTCGTCTTTCATCTTTTCGTAACCATCTATCAGCTCGCGATGTGTAACGGGTCTGTTATTAGGCGTTTTTGACGACACGTACCATTGTATAAGAAGCATCCTTTTATGATATTCCTTATAACTCTTCCTATCCATACCTCTCTTTTTCAACGCCTCATCAGCCTTGATCTGGTCACCATCGAAACCCAAAACATATTCTCTCAGGGCTTTCTCAGACTGTCTCTTCAGAACTTCATCGATATTCTCCCCTATTTCTCTTCTGGCCTCCTGATACAGTAAAATATGCAGAATTTTAGATGTAAGAACTTCTTTCAATTGCCTCCTTGCCAGCTCTTTAAACCGCTCAAGCTCACTCGCCTGCGCAATGGTCTTAAAGTGCTCTATCGGCGGGATAAACTGATCACCCATTTCTACAGGCGTTCGAATTATCTCATCACTGGTTACGGTCTCACCGCTGACTATCAGCACAAGTCCGCCTGTGGCCTCTACGAGTCTTATTTTTCGCGTAAGGGCTCTGCGTTCCAACTCAGTATCGGTCAATCTGCTGCTACTACTGCAGCCCCCTACAAGAATGAACATTGAAATTAGTATAAAAATACACTCACGCATATTCCGTTCCTAAACTTACAGAGTTAAAACAAAACACTTAAACCTAACAATTACCTTTCAAGCCTATTTCATCCGCGACTTCACGCATCCCCATAATCACATCATTAATAAGCTCACTGAGCTCCATATTTAACATCTCGGCGCCTTTTTGAATTACCTCCCTGCTCACACCCGCGGCAAAAGCCTTATCCTTCCACTTCTTTTTTACCGACTTGGCCTTCATATCCATTACACTCTTGCTCGGACGCACCAATGCCGTGGCCGCCACAAGTCCGACGAGCTCATCTACAGTATAAAGTATTTTCTCCAGTTCATTTTGAGGTTCAACATCCGTGCATATACCCCAGCCGTGCGACATCACGGCACGAATGTACTCAGCAGGCCAGTTATGCTCAATTAAAAGCTGTTCGGTCTTTTTGCAATGTTGCTCTGGAAACTGCTCATAATCCAAATCGTGAATTAATCCGATGACGCCCCACTTTTCCTCATCCTCACCGAGTTTGCGTGCAAAATAGCGCATTACCCCCTCAACAGCCAAAGCGTGCTTAATCAATCCTTCACTTTTATTGTATTCCTTTAACAGCGAAAAAGCCTCTTCCCTGCCCGGCTTAACCTCTGCCATAATCTGTTCCCTGACACAATAATTATCTTTAATATCTTCGTATCTAAAACACCAAAGGCTGATTTAAGGCGCTAATCTAAGGGCAAATTCAAAAAATTGCAATTTTTATTTTTTAACTCCTCCGGCATATCCCACTTAGAAAGCTTACCTAATTTACCAATAAACCAACCTGATTAAATATAATCCATCATTGAAGAGGAAGCCTTGATGCTATAACCTCAAAAATTATTTCAAGTCAAAAACAGGAATGTATCGAAATACTATTAAAGGAAGAAATATATTGGGAGTAAAATATGAAAAAGTTATACTGGCTTATCGGATTATTTGTAATAGCAATATCTACCGGCTGTAACTCAGATATCGTTACTACGAAAAGGTTAAAAAAACTCGATAACAGGTGCATCTATATCGCACCGCTCGAAAGCGAGAACTCGCAAGTCGGAAAAGTTGTCAGAGACATCATCGAAAAAGAATTCATAAGAAAGAAAATCGACCTTTGCGACCCCAATACAGCGACAATTTTCATCACCGGAGCAACTTTTTTGACCGAAAAAGCCAAAGCAAAACAGGGCTTAATTGGTCTGAAATCCTCATCGAGTGAAGCTATTGAAAGCGTTTCTTTAGTGGCCAAAGACAGCGAGGGTCAAGCCCTGCTATCAGCTTCATACGACAACAAAAAACGTTACAGCGCCAGCAAGCTTGCAAAGAAATTCGGGTCGGCCGTTGCCAACAAGCTCAAGTAAATACAGAAACTCTTTCACTTTGCCTTTTCTTCGCTTACTTATAATGCCGTCCCAAATATCCGACGACAGCCTTCTTGAGTTCGAGCTTGCTGTAAATAATCTCACCGCCCGGCTTAACCTCTGTCATAATCTGCTCCCTGACACAATAATTATCCTCAATGTCTTCAAATCTAAAACATCAAAGGCTAATTTAAGGCGCTAATCCAAAGGTAAATCCATAAATTGCAATTTTCATTTTTTAACTACCCACTTCAAATCAGCAATTCGCTCCTTCTTAACAAATGTTACATGCAAACCACCAAATAACACATTGCACCCTTCTCCATCATGGTTTTCAAGCGTCAGAAGTTCCGGCCCACCAACGTGATTCCAACCTTTCTCCGCCTCAAATAACAAGACTGTGTCTTCAGGAATTTCCGAAGCCTTCTTACCCGCTATGTTTTTGTTAAGAGCATAACTGGATTCACCAATTTTCGCATCAGAGCCTCTGCAAATAAATTGTTTTGTATCTGCTACTGATGAAGTTGTCATAAGTAAATCACACCATTTGTCTGCGGTTGGATACTGGCCGTCATAATCACCTGCATAATCATACATAGCTTTCCCCAGCCTGGACAAATTGTGCATACACACACGCCAATCAGGCTCCCGCTTCCGCCGTGTGAAAGGGCCGTTTATTAGAATCAAACTCACTAAAACAACAACACACGTGACTAATAGTAAAACCGTATACACACGGCCTTTTTTCGCCTTCTGTTCACTGGTATTGCCTTCTTTTTCGTTCATTACTTCTCCCCTCTCAAAATTTTCCGCAATACATTTATCAGTGTTCTCGGCTCGAAGTAATTCTCCGACAATCGTAAATATATCGTATTCGGCTCGGGAATTCTAACTTTACCTGAAACTTTTGAAAATAAAGGTTTAATCGAAGCCTCAACATCTTTTTCAAATGAAAATATCAAATCCTGTCCCGAAGTAACTATGCTTTTTATATTATGCCTGCTCGCCCTAATCCGTAGCTCCGCTAAATCCAGCAGCAGTTCCACTTCATCCGGCATAGCACCATATACATCCATCAACTCATCCTTTATCTGCTTCAGGTCATCGTCGCTCTTCGCAATGGCAATTTTACGATAGGCATCCATTCTGTGCCTGCTGAAAGGTATATAATTTTTCGGTATGAACGTCGCAAATCCTAAATCGACAACCGCCGTCGGTATCTTCTCGACAGGCTCGTCCTTCAATCTTCTTACAGCCTCCGCCAGCAGCTCGCAGTACATCTGATAGCCCACAACCTGAATATGGCCGGACTGCTCGGCCCCTAATATATTGCCCGCCCCGCGAATTTCCAAATCCCGCAAAGCGATTCTAAAGCCCGCTCCCAAATGCGAATATTCTTCGATAGCTTTTAAGCGTTTGGCCGCAAGCGGCGTAATCGTTCGCGATTTCGGCAGCAGCATATAAGCATACGCACGATGTTTATACCTGCCCACCCTTCCACGAAGCTGATGTAATTCCGCTAATCCGAACCTGTCCGCATCATTTATAAAAATCGTATTCGCATTCGGAATATCCAGCCCCGATTCGATAATCGTGGTGCACACGAGCACATCAGTAACACCTGTTACAAACTCTATCATTGCCGTCTCAAGCTCGCTTTTGCTCATCTGGCCGTGCGCAATGGTAACTTTTGCATCGCTTACAAGCTTCTGGATTTCCCATGCTTTTTTATCAATCGATTTGACCCTGTTATGCAAAAAGAATACCTGTCCCTGACGGTTCAGCTCGCGGTAAATTGCTTTTTTGATAAGCGCATCATTATAAGCGGTAACGGATGTCACTATACTTCGCCTGTCCAAAGGCGGCGTCGCTAGTGAGCTGATATCCCGCAGCCCTAAAAGTGACATGTGCAGCGTCCGTGGAATCGGCGTAGCCGTCATTGTAAGAATATCGACGTTGACGCGCAGCTTTTTGAGCTTTTCTTTATGCTCGACACCGAATCGCTGCTCCTCGTCGATTACTAAAAGACCCAGGTCTTTGAAGCCGACATCGCCGCTTAAAAGACGATGCGTTCCTATAAGTACATCGACTTTACCGGCCTTCGCCCGCGCGATTATGTCCTTTGCCTGTTTTGTTGTTTTAAATCGATTCAGAACTTCGATACAAATCGGAAAATCGGCAAACCGCTCTGTAAACGTCCGGCCATGCTGCACACACAATACGGTCGTCGGCGTTAAGACAGCAACTTGCTTTCCATTCTCAATCGCCTTGAACGCCGCCCGCATAGCAAGTTCCGTCTTGCCGTAACCAACATCCCCACACAAAAGCCTGTCCATAACTATAGCCTGCTGCATATCCGTCTTGATTTGCTCGATAGCTGTGCTCTGGTCGGGAGTTTCCTGATACTGGAACGACTGCTCGAACTCCATCTGCCAGTTCGAGTCTTCTGCAAACGCAATGCCGCCGGTTCCCTGACGCCTTGCCTGAACTTCGAGCAATTCGACCGCCAGGTCTCTAACGGAATTCGCAACTTTTTCTTTCTGCTTTTGCCACTTTTTAGAGCCGATTTTACTTAGCCTGGGACGTTTCGGGCTCGTCCCTATATATTTTTGAACAAGCGCGATATTACGCACCGAAACCTGCACCTTCACGCCATCGGCATACTCAATCGTAAGATACTCGTTCGTTCCACCCTTTTCCTCTATTGCTTTAATCCCTGAAAACTTACCTATGCCGTAGGAAACATGTACGATGTAATCACCTTCCTGCAAATCACTGAGGGTATCCACCGGCGACGTCGCCCGCGCGACCCTGCGCCTTCTTCGAAGTGCGTACTGACCGAACAGCTCGTGATGGCTCACTATAATTCGATTAAGCGAGCTTATTACAAAACCCTGATGAATAAATCCCAATAACAGTTTGAACCGAGCCGGTATCTCTTTATTAATCTCTTTTATAATCTCGCCCACACGTTTAATCTCAGCCGCACTCTCACAGTATAAAAACACCTCTTTGCCCTGTTTTGCCTCCCGTACCAGCTCTTCCAGTACCGCCTTATGCCCGGACCAGACCGAAGTCGCCTTATGCTGAAACTGCTGCACGCTTTTGACGTCCACCTTCAGGAAATCATCTGAAGCTCCAGTGGCAAATCTACAGATATGAAGCTGTGTAAAATTCTCCGCCGCTTTATAAATATCCGCCCACGTGTAAAGTCGGCTCGTATCTTCAGCCCTGCTTAAGAATACCTGCGCAACCTCTTCAATATCATTCGGCTCTTCGAAAATTATTACGGTGTCTTTTGGCAGGATATTTACAAAAAGCTCCCTCTGTTCGGCCGTACCGCCGCAAACCGCCGAAACAATTCCGATACTTTTTATTTGTCGGGTTGAGCGCTGCGTATCAAGATTAATTTCGCGAATACTCTCGATGATATCACCGAAGAATTCAATCCTGACAGCCCCGGCATCCTGAGATTGCTCGCCCGATTCATCATCCTGAAACAGCTTATCACCAATAAGCGGTGCATAAATATCAATAATTCCCCCCCTGCGTGCAAACTGGCCCGGCAAATCAATCCTCTCCACCCGCTCGAATCCATTTTCCACGAGCCACTCAACCACCTCCTCAGGCGATTTCTCTTTTTCCGTATCCAGTTTAAGACAGCCAGCCTCAATTGCTTCAGGTTTGGGAACAGGCTGACAAAGAGCCTGAATCGATGCGGGAACAATAAATTTACTTTCACCGGATATAATATCCGACAGACGCGAGACGATTTTAAGCCTTTCAGCCCTTATTTCATCAGTGGCATCCGCTAAATCCTCCTCGCCCTCCCATGCGTTGAATACATCGACTCTCTTGCCTCCGAAAGCATACAAATCGTCAGCGGCCTTGTCGGCATCGTCAATATGCGGACATATATAGAGAATCGGCCGGTGAATTTTCCCCGATATGTACGTCGTTAGAAGGCGCGCAAAGGATCCCCACGTCCCCTCGACTTTTACCACCCCCCGCCCTTCTTTGGTGGCCTCAAGCCGGGAGATTATCTCAGAAATTATCTTGTCTGTCCCCAGTTCCATAGGGCGTTATACTAAAAATGCTGGTAAAGTATAACCTGTAGGAAATTTTTAAGCGAGAATCTTTTAGAAATGCTATTAATGAAAAAGGGTATGACAAACATGTCATACCCTTATAAACAACCTTCAATTTTTACCTTTTATGCACCGTCGGCTATAGATTTCTTAGCCGCCTCTACAACATTATCAACAGTTATCCCGAATTTTTCGAAGCAAACTTTAGCCGGCGCTGATGCACCGAATGATGACATACCAATGAAAATACCATTATCACCAATCCACTTGTTCCAACCCAATTCTATCCCCGCTTCAACGCCAACCCTTGCTTTTATAGCCGGAGGTATAACAGAATCCTTATACTCCTGACTTTGCTTTTCGAACAGCTCCCAGCACGGCATACTTACCACCTGTGCGGCGATATTTTCAGCGGCTAATTTTTCCGCCGCATCCAATGCAACACCAACCTCAGAACCGCTGGCAAGAAGCAATACATCAGGCTCGTCGGCACCGACCAACACGTAAGCACCTTTGCTAACATTTTCTGCGGAATTATATTTGTTCTGGTCTAAAACGGTCAATCCCTGCCGGGTCAAAAGCAAAGCCACCGGTGCATCTCGATTCTCCAAAGTGTACTTCCACGCCTGTGCTGTCTCATTCGCATCTGCCGGCCTGAATACCAGCAGGTCCGGTATAGCACGCAGGGCCGCCACATGTTCAACCGGCTGATGAGTCGGGCCATCCTCACCCACGCCGATACTATCGTGCGTAAATATAAATATACTCGGATACTTCGACAGCGCCGCAACACGAATCGCACCACGCATATAATCGGAAAAGACAAGAAATGTTCCGCCGTATGCCCTGAGCAACCCACTGACGGAAATCCCGTTCATTATAGCGCCCATCGCATGCTCTCTGATTCCAAAGCGTAAATATCTGCCGTCGTTCGCATCTTCCTGAAAATCCGTTCCGCCCGCAAACAGTGTAAGATTCGACGGCGTCAAATCAGCAGACCCACCCATAAAAAACG
The DNA here is from genome assembly GCA_050117705.1 of Phycisphaerales bacterium. Classification (GTDB taxonomy): domain Bacteria; phylum Planctomycetota; class Phycisphaerae; order Sedimentisphaerales; family Anaerobacaceae; genus NIOZ-UU13. The sequence continues at coordinate 2,776 of JASFMF010000005.1, read as the reverse complement.
GCAGCTTCGGCATTACCGCATCCAAAACTTTCCCGGAAGCCTTGCGAGTAGCCATGGAACTACCTGCCTCGAACTCCGGCAGAATCTCATCAATATTAACGCTAAATTTACCGGCCGTGGCATCACGAAACTGCTTTGCCAAATCCGGATACTCCCTGGTATAATCGGCAAACATCTCTTTCCACGCCTTCTCCGCCTCCGCCCCCTTCGTTTTGACCTTTTCCATATAAGCCGACACCTTTTCGGGAACATGGAAGCTTTTATCCGGGTCCCAGCCGAAATTCTCTTTCATCAGCTTTATTTCATCCTCACCCAAAGGAGCACCATGCGCCCCGGCCGTATCCTGCTTATTAGGACTGCCGTAAGCAATATGCGTTCGCAGCTTTATCATTGACGGCCGTCCCTTCTCAGCCTTAGCACTCTTCAGCGCCTCCGCAAAAGTAGCCATGTTATTTCCGTCACCTCTGACTGTTTGCACGTCCCATCCATAAGCTTTAAAGCGTTGTGCCGCGTCTTCTGTATATGACAGGTCCGTGTCCCCATCAATGCTTATATGATTATCGTCGTAAACAACAAACAGGTTATCCAGTCCCAGATGCCCCGCCAGAGAACACGCCTCTGAGGCAACACCTTCCTGTAAATCGCCGTCGCTTGCAATAACATAAATTTTGTAGTTTATAACAGGGAACTTCTTACGATTGAAATATTTGGCCAGATACTTCTGCGCTATCGCCATCCCGACCGCGTTGGAAATTCCCTGACCAAGCGGCCCAGTTGTCACTTCAACTCCGAGTTCGGGATGATATTCTGGATGCCCCGGCGTCTTACTGCCCCACTGCCGGAAATTCTTCACTTCATTCAGGCTCAAATCATAACCTGTCAGGTGCAGCATCGAATACAGCAGCGCGCTGCCATGTCCTGCCGACAATACAAAACGGTCCCGATTATGCCATTTCGGATTGACCGGGTTATGCTTCATATGTTTAGTCCACAACACGTACGCCGCCGGCGCCATTCCCATGGGCATGCCCGGATGACCCGATTTCGCCCTCTGTACGGCCTCAGCCGACAGAAACCGAATCGTCTGAATACATAGTTCATCAAGTTCTGATAATCCCGGATTCTTTTTCTTTACACTCATCACGATTTTCCTGTAATCAAACCTTTATAATATAATTCTACTGACAAAACGAACTCGATAGAGTACCAGCCATTTTATTGATTTGCAAGTTTTTTATTACCTTGATATTCAAACAGATTCATTGAACGAATTCTTCTAATCCCGCCTTCGCCACCGAATAAATAATAGATATTTTAAACAAAAACCCAGAAAATTGGTAAACTCTTGAACTTATCAATCAGTAGCGCATCTTTATACGATGAGACTAAAATATGAACTCAGGCGACAAGCTAATAGAACAGGTGCTGATACTTCGCTGTCAGATTGGTGATAAAGATGCTTTAACCGAGCTTATTGAAAGATACCAGGCGCCGCTGCATTACTTTATCAATCGTTTGTCGGCCAATCCCGAAATAACTGAAGATATCTTTCAGGACACTTGGCTGACTGTCATCAGACGCATACATAGTCTCAGGAAAACCGACGCATTCCCAATCTGGCTGTATCGTATCGCCCGTAATAAGGTGTATCAACAGTTCAGGAGAAAAAGGAAACTGTCCGAGCTTAACGAAAATATAGCCGTCCCGAACGACACCGAGAACGATGCTTTCTCTATCGAAGATGCGGCGAAAATCCACAGATGCCTGAAAAATTTACTGCCCGAATACAGAGAGGTCCTGATGCTGCGTTTCCTCGAGCAAATGTCATACGAACAAATCTCGCAGGTGACTAACTGCAAATTAGGGACTGTTAAATCTCGAATCCATTACGCAAAAATCGCACTCAAAAAAGATTTGGAGAAATAAAAAATGGATAAAGAAAAAGAATTAAAAGAAGAGCTCCTCAAACAAATGGACAAAGATTTCGCCGAAGCGCCCCGTATAGATATCAACTCGGCGGGGAAAATCATAAAAAAACATCAGACACGGCTTAGAAAGCTCAAGTGGATTGCGATAACGGGCTGGCTGGTTACAATCCTGTCAGCTTTGGCCTTGCACAATTTGATGGCCTTTGTATTGAAAAACAAAATCGAGAACGCTTTTACCAGCAACGAATTCTGGTTCATACGTTTCTCAGATACGGTAATGATTATACTGATTATAATTGCTGTTCTTCTTACGTACCTTTTCTACTCCACGTCTAAAACTGTTACTATGCTACAGATTAGCGCCAGGCTTGCAAACATCGAAGAACAACTGAAAAAAATGTCTCAGGATAAATGAACTTACTCGTTAAGCGATGTATCTTCAGAAAATTTTTTGGTTTTAAAATCAAGGCAAGTATCTACGATTTCCGGCTTTACAACAACACGCCAAAGAAGTTTACAAAAAAACATAAAAATCGCTTGACTTTTCTGGGATTATATACCATTTTATCGGACGGAGCATGAGGCACCCAAACTGGAGGGTATGAAAAGGCGGGGAACGAACCGCATTATTTAAGCATTCCGACCCGCAGGAATTGCGCTGAGCGATTGCTTTGCGCAAAGCAAAGGATTTGCGTGTCCGTTTTTACGGAGAAAACCGGAGCGGGGGAATGGAGTCCCCTTTTATTCAAGGATGAAAGTATGCTGTCGTACACCACAAGAATTCCTTTTGGACGAGCTTCTCCCATTCTTATGCGCATCATTACGCGTGACTCGCCAACCTGACAATA
>JASFMF010000004.1:0-13662 GCA_050117705.1 Phycisphaerales bacterium | reverse complement strand
TTCTTGCTGCGATTATAGCCGGTATCAGGGCCCCGATGGCCGCTGCAATAATGGCAATCAGCACAATAGGCAGAGTCGATATCCAGTCGACGTCGTTGGGAATCTTGGTAAAAAAGTAAACGCTGCTGTTCCACAGCTTCATTCTAAAAACTATACTTATCCAGTCCTCTATCACGTTGATATTTTTGGTAACTGTGTATCCGAGCATAACTCCGAGAAGTGAGCCGGCCGTTCCTACACAAGTACCGAAGGCCATGAAAATACACGCAACAGCACTGCCCGTGCTTCCACAGCTTTTAACTATCGCTATATCTTTTTGTTTAAGCCTGACTATCATATAAAATATGCAGAAGACCAGCAAAATCACACCAAGGCTGACGATGCCGAATATCAACAATAAAACTCCCATTTGCTTTTGATAAGCGGCAACGTATTTGCTTTGCAGCTGTTTGGCTGTTTCGATTTCTGTGAATTTGAGCAGGTATGGGTTTGCATCCAGATGCTTTTCGACGAAATTTTGCCACACTCCGCGGATTACCGCTAATGCATTATCGACTTCGACGTGATCTGCAAGTTTGATTTGAATCTGGCTGGCGACCGGCAGGTTCTCATTAGGGTATAATGCTTTTTGCAGTTCTTCTATCGCCAGATAGACACAAGCCTTGTCGAATTGATGTACTCCTGTTTCAACGGCATCAACAATTGTAAAAGGTATTACTCTTCTTTTCACGTCCGGACCGGCGCTGTCATCTCCGGCTGTTTCTGTGACAGTGCCGGTTGTAAGGATAACTTGTTGGCCGAACATTTTTTTGACTGCGTCAAGGTCATACTTATCTGTCTTTTCATCCGGCTCGGCAAGGAGACCAATTCCAACAAATCCCCCGTTTTTTCCCTCTGAGCCGTTTGTTTTCAGGGATATTTTGCCCTTCAAGTCTTTTTGATTGAGTAGAAACCGGTCGAAGCCAGTTACCTTTGCTCGTCGCACAGGCTCAATCCCCCAAATATCCACCGCGCGAACGTTGCCTTTGCCCAGATGCAGCAGGCCTTGATTAGACAGCATTGCAGTTGCCGCCTCGACCCCTTCTGTCTGCTCTAACTGCTCGATGAGTGTTTGGTATTTTGCGAGCTTAATCGGTGGAAATATAACCACATCACCTATTGCTTCGACAGCCGCTTTCTCGAATGCATCGATAAAGCCGGCAAACAGGCTGGAGACGACGATCAGCAATGAAACGGAGAGTGCGACCGCGGCAATACTCAGAAAGACAATTCTTTTCTTGCGTAGATATCGTAAACATAAAAAGAATTTCAACATCTCAGTCCCAAAATTGCGTGGAGTTTAGTTTGTAATTCAGCATTTTTGTTCCCGCGTGAGCAGGAATCTATAATACCTCCGCTATCCGCCGTTACTATTAGGTGATTTGTGCCTTAGAAGCGGAAACAGCACGACGTCTCTGATACTCGCGGCACCGGTTAATACCATAACCAGTCTGTCGATTCCGATGCCCAGCCCACCGGCCGGTGGCATGCCGTATTTCAACGCCGTAACATAATCATAGTCCATTTTCGTTAGCGATTCTTCCTGCCCCTTAAGCTGGTGAAGGAAATTATCGTATTGTTCGGCGGGGTCGTTCAACTCCGTATAAGCATTTGCCAGTTCCATCCGGGCGATAAACAATTCGAACCGTTCAGCGTATTCGGGATTGTCCTTATTGCGTCTGGCTAATGGACACAGCGCTGCCGGGTAATCTATCACGAATGTCGGGTTGATTAGGTTCTTCTCGACGGTCGCTTCGAAAACTTCGTTTATAACAACGACATCATCCATATCCGCTTGCTCTAATTCGAGCTGCCTTGCTTTGGTTCTTACGGACTCGATGTCGTTAATATCACAGCCGCTGTATTCTTTCAGTAATTCTGCGTATTTGGCCCGACGCCAGGGTCGGGTAAAATCTATTGTCAAATCGCCGAATTGAACATTTGTACCTTCGCAGTATTTTTCTACACAAAGCCCGAATATTTCTTCGGTCAAATCCATCATCACATTGTAATTACCATAAGCCTGGTAAACTTCGAGCATTGTAAATTCGGGGTTATGCTGCCGGCTCAGCCCTTCGTTGCGGAAATTTCGATTTATCTCGAAGACCTTTTCCATCCCCCCTACGAGAAGTCTTTTTAGAAACAACTCCGGCGAAATCCGAAGAAACAAATCCATACCCAGACTGTTGTGATGTGTTATGAACGGCTTGGCCGCCGCTCCGCCGGCTATAGTCTGCATCATTGGTGTTTCGACTTCCAGAAAATCCTTCGAGTTAAGATATTCTCGAATTGTGGAAATGATTGCGCTGCGCTTCTTAAAACGCTCCATCACTTCGGGGTTGGCCCACAGGTCCACGTATCTCTGCCTGTAACGCTGGTCGATATCCGCTAGGCCGTGAAATTTTTCCGGCGGCGGCAGCAGGCACTTGCTCAGAAATGTAATGTCATCGACCCATATTGTAATCTCGCCGGTTTTGGTCTTACCCAACTGTCCGGAGGTGCCGATGATGTCGCCAAGTTCGAGTAATTTTACAAGCTCCCAGTCCTTACTAAGAAGCTTTTTGCTTAGGCCGACCTGAATGGTTCCGCTGCGGTCGCGCAGGGTAATGAAAATCAGCTTTCCGATATCCCTCAACAATACAATCCTGCCGGCACATTTGGCCTGCTGGCTGTCGTCGCCATCCTTAAATCGGCCCTTTATGTCCTCAGACTGCTCTGCACCCTCATATCTGCTGCCGTAAGGCTCGAAGCCCAAATCTTTAATCCGTGCCAGTTTCTCCTGCCTTTGTTTCTCGAATTTGTTTGACTCGCTGGCGAAGTCCGGTGTTGTTGCTGGCGGTGTGTTTCCCTGTGTTTGCTGGGAGACTTCTTCTTCCTGTGTCATGTTCTTATAAGTCCTTTTGAGTACCTTGTCGGAGAATTTCCGAAAAGCTTAATGTCTTGTACATTTTTTAGGTTTATATCCGTAAAGTACAGGTCAATTACGCTGCGCCAGCGCCGGGACCTCACTTTCTATTAACTTACTCCTGACAACTAAAAGACCAATTGCCAATTGCGGGTCGGCCGCGAGGGTTTCTTCGGCGGTATGTTTTCTTGTTTTATTATTGTTGTCATGGTCGGCTTGTACGAGTACGTCGTTATCCCTTTGTATCTCAATCATTTTTTTGAGTTCATCGCTGTTCAGTTCTACTTCGACATCCGGCCCGACACCCCAGTCTGTCCTGTCCAGTTTTTCCATAGCTTCCCGGCTTTCGACTCTCTGATTTGATGGCAGGTGATAATGTGCCATAGTGTATTTCAACTGTGCCTTACCGCCGGGGAAGCCCGTTATCCCCTGCACGCTGCCTTTGCCGTGAGTTCTGGTTCCGACAAGGGTTGCCCGCTCAAATGCTTTGTCTGCCAGTGCACCAGCCACAATCTCCGAGGCGCTGGCCGAATTTGAATTTACTAATATAACGAGTGGGTAATTCGGATGAGTATTCCTCTTGTGTGCATACTCATATATCGGCATTCTGCCAAAGCCTTGTTGTCTTGTGACAATCGTTCCTTCTTCGACGAATTTGTCGGTTACGTCAACCGCACTGTCTAAAAGACCGCCCGTATTAAAACGCAAATCTATAATCAGCCCTTTTAAACCGTTTGACTCAAGTTGGTCTAATACCTTTTCCAGACCTGGGGCGGTACCGGCAGAGAAGCTTGTAATGCGGACATAACCTATCTTGTTCTCCGGGTCAATCATATGGAGCCATTTTCCGCCATCGGTTCTTTGCCAGCCGCGAATGGTAGGGACGATTATCCTGTCTCTGGTTATTGTAATATCTCTGGTCCCCTCTACACCAGGCCGTTTTATTGTTAGGGTAACTTGCGTACCCCTTGGACCGGTTATTTTGTGGACGGCACAGGTAAGAGTCATATCTTTCGTTTTAATCCCATTAACTGATTCTATTATATCATCGGCATCTAAGCCTGACCTGTAAGCCGGCGTATCAGGCAGCAAACTTGCCACCGTTAATAGACCTTTTCGTCTAGAAATTTCTATACCGATGCCCGTAAACTCATTAGTCATCATCTTTTCGAAATCTTTAACCTGTCTCGGCCAAACTATTACGGTATAAGGGTCAAGTGTGGCTAATGCCGCTTCTGAAAACTGGGCGATTAGCACCTGCGGAGGTAGGTTCACAGTTATTTCGTTTAGCTTCAGGATCTGGTCATATAGTTCTAAAAATTTCCGTTTGTTGAGCATGCCGGAATCGCCCGAGGCAAGTTTTGCCTGGTCTAACAGTGTTGTTAGAGATGTCGACCAGACTGCGATTTCATATTTGCCCGGAGGTACAAAGGAACTTTGTCCGGGAAGTAACTCCGATAGTTCAGGATTTTTTTCTTCAAGGTCGGACCTTTGGGCTGAGGTGTTTTCATTTTTTGAATCCTGACGAAATCGGGACGTTGTCCCGGCCACCTCTGCAAGTAATTTGCAGCGCTCTATGGCCTTGTCGGCCATCAGGTTGTAATCGATTGTAGTAACATAATGCAGCTCTAAGAATATGATTGTTCTATCGAACATATCTTTCCTTACACCTTCGAAACGCTCCTCGCGTGTTTCGCAGGGGTTGTCCTCAAACGCCGCTGCAATAGCAGCCTTATCAAGGAGCTGGTCGGCGTAATCCGAATACCCTTTGTTGTTCGGGTCTATCGCCATCAGCCATACATAACAGTTCGAGTATGCTTCGATCCACTTGCCTTCGGTCTCGTATTCAGCGGCTTTATCTATCGCCGCATGAAAAATCTTTTGTACGGACTCATCGGACAGGAGCTCTTGCTTTTGCACCCCATCTGCAAGCTCATATGCCTTGTTAATTGCTGCGAGCGCTTCGACAATGTCATTAACATCATTTATGTCAAAGTCATTTGCATCATCGCCGCTGTCGGTTGGCGCTTGTAGCTTTTCCAGCTCAGCCAACTGCTCCTGGTAGGCGGTCTTTGACGCTTCCTGACGTTTGTTCTTGGTTGTTTCGTACTCGGAAAGGATATCCGCAAGCCGTGATAGAGGTGAATTGTTAGACGTGTTGTAAGGGTCGATTAATTTTCGCGCGGTGGCGAAATCACCTTCATATATCTGCGAGCAAACCTGCTCAACAAGCGCATAAGGCTCGCTTGCAACGGCTTTTTCTATAGACACAGCCTTTGCTGTATCGTTGGGTTGAACGGTGAAGCCAAAACAGACAAGTAAAAAAACTAAGAAACAACTGAACGCAATTAAATATCTTCTTTTCATCACAAAAACCCCGTTTCTTGAATTTCGTGGAGATAAAAAGCCCATTTTCGATTCCAGATTCTGTGTTTATAATATCTGAGGTACCGTTTTAAGACATTAATCGTCAATCGCCGGTCGAAAATTGACAATTTATGTGCACTCTGCTGCTTTTCCGGCACAACCTAATACATGCAGCTTATGTTTTACCATCTCATAAATAGCTTCTCTGCCCGGTCCAAGATACTTGCGCGGGTCAAATTCGCTCGGTTTTTCGGCAAAAACCTGCCTTATTTTGGCCGTAAGGGCCAGTCGTAAGTCTGTATCGATATTAACCTTACACATGGCCATCTTGGATGCCTTGCTGACGGCCTCTTCAGGCACGCCCATCGCATTGGGCATATCACCTCCGTACTTGTTGATAAGATCGACGAATTCCCTGAGCACACTGCTCGAGCCGTGCATAACCAGTGGAAATCCGGGCAGCCTGTTTTCTACCTCTTGTATTACGTCAAAGGCCAGTTTTGGTTCGCTTTTGAACTTATAAGCCCCGTGGCTCGTTCCGCAGGCTATCGCTAAGGAATCACAACCGCTTTTTTCAACGAATTCCACCACCTGGTCGGGGTCGGTTATATGCTCGCTCACATCATCGACGCCCACAACATCCTCTTCGATACCGCCTAACTGGCCTAATTCGGCTTCGACAACGACGTCTCTTGGATGCGCATATTCGACCACTTTTTTGGTTATTGCGATGTTTTCCTCGAACGGCAGGTGTGAAGCATCTATCATTACCGATGTAAAACCGTCATCAACGAACTGTTTGCACGTCTCGAAGCTATCACCATGGTCCAGGTTTATTGCGATAGGAATGTCCGGATTTTCTTTTACCACAACATTGATAATCGCTATTAGATAGCTGTTTTTCGCATATTCACGCGCGCCTCTGGATATCTGCAGGATAAGCGGGGCCTTCTCTTCGGCCACGGCGTTAATAATCCCCTGCGTGATTTCCATATTATTTACATTGAACGCGCCGATAGCATAGCCGTTCTTGTAAGCCATTTCGAACATCTTTTTAGTATTCACCAACGCCATACTATTCTCCTTAAATTTTCCGAAATTTCTTTTACATATAATTTTCAGGTCTAAACATTATATAATAACACAAATCAACAATATCGGACATCAAGCTTTGTAAGCGCGATAACTAATACCCTGTCGAGTCGGTTAGTCCCATATATCTTCTCGGCCCAATTGCCAGCTCCGGTACTCCCTGGGGCCAGATACTAAATACTATTGCCTGTCTGTCCAGAGATGCATCCGCGCTGAATGTAAAACCACAATATACCCTGTGGTAACGTCTTATAAGCGTTACATCATTACGCACTGTTTTGTTGTAATCGAAATCTATTTGTCCTGAGTACACCATAGTGTATCGTGGATCAAGAACATACGTCGCTGAATAAGTAACGGCGTTAGAGCCTTTTTCGCCGAAGTTATTATTAATCCGCCTTAAATATCTGCTGCCAATATAATAACTTAAATCAGGCCAGCGCATATGCGAAAAGCCGACATTATATTGTTGTGTTACGCCGCTTTGCATGTCAAAGTTCATATCGGACAATATCGCTGTCGTATCACTTAGACGCCAGGTATAGTCTGCACTGAAATAATTTCGCCTCGGCCCGAATATATTGCTGCTGCGTCTGTCATGTCTATTCAGTGGATTGATTACGGTATGAAAACTATTAAGTATAGGGACAAAAGGCTTGTTCCAGATAAGCCTGTCTGCGCCCGCACTCGACCAGTCGTTGTCAGAGTTATTCACCCACGTAAAGTCGATGTCCAGCTTCATCCAGTCTACGGTTCGCCTGTTTTCGCCGACACCTCTTTTAGTTTGAAGCCGCTGAGAAAGACCTACGCTCAAAGTATCTCGCTGTTTGATAACCGAGTCGCTCTGGGTATAAACTGCGGCCGTTACGTGTGGCCTTACTATATGCCGCAGTTGATCTATATCCCAGGTTTCTGATTTTACGTCGGGAAAGACCTTCCAGAATGGAAGTGACGATGCACGAACACCGGCCTCGCCGAACCAAACACCGTTGTCCCTCCCTATCGTGTTGCCGTCAATGTCACTATAGAAACCCATCCCGTCTTCGTAGGCCAGTGTCCCGGCCACGAAAGGTACTACCTTCAATTTATCAATCGTCATCGGCAGGTCGAGTTCGTTTCTGGTTGATGTAAGCGTAAAAAATTCCTGCGGTCCGGCCGGCACGTTCTGCTCGGCATAGCGCTGACGGAATCGACCGACATGGCTGTCACTGTAGAAGGTGAAATTATCACCGAAAAGTGACTGGCCTGTCCAGTGAAACTCGGCGCTCGGCAATTCTTCAAGCTCGTTGACAAAATCGTTTATTCGTACTTTGCTAAGAATGGAAAGGCCCCAGTTGTCCTCAATCCGCTTCATGTGAAGGAGTGTCTCCTGCTGTTTTCCTACGTAGAACTCACTGCGATAGAATCCTTCAAGAAAATTCAGGTCTGAAATGTAACTCAGCTCGGCGGTAAGCTGCCAGTTGTAAGGTAAAAATTGCCTGTGTTTCCAGCCGAATCGCCCGCGAAGATCACGTTCCGGCTCAAGGTTCCTGCGTGAGTTGTTTCTGCCAAGTTTGTCTTCGCCCCTGTCGTTAATCATATAACCTATAATTTCGCCGTAGTAGTTTTCTTTTGTATATTCAACTTCTACTCCTGCCCCGAAACCGCGGTCGCCGTAATAATCCAGTGCAAGAGTGCTTTCTGTCCCTGGCGGTTCTTCCAGTCCTAACAGCCGGGCAAGGTACCATCGTGTCTCAACTGATGTCCCCCAGGTATTATCGTTCCCGACATGTATGCTTTTAAGGGGAATGTCCGGTCTTTCCATATTACTGCGCAGATAAGGCCAGTAGAAAAACGTTGTATCGTACATGTTGAAACGCACGTCACGCATCTGTACATCGTAACTTCCCTTATTGAGTCTGCCCTCCTGGGCATCGATAATTGAAGTATCGGTAACAATCACACTTGAGGCGTTAAGTGAAATCTGCGGCTTGTAAAATTCACTGGTTGTCACGGTGACATTCTCGGCTGCGAATTTGTTTTCCGAAAATTGCCTTAATCTCAGCGCCTTCAGATAAATCGGAATCCCCTGGGAAGTGCTGAAATTTCTCATTATAGCTCTTACCGCAATTGCCTTTTTCTCCTCGAAGTCATAGTACATCTCCTCGGCCCGGATAGTCCGCTGTCCTTCGGTCATCAGGATGTCACCACATATATAAATTGCCTTGATGTCACCACCTTCGAAAATATTGCCGATACCGGATTGGCCGTTACCGCCTCCCGCCCCTTGTCCTGAATGAAAGATAACTGCATTGTCGGCCTGTAATTCCAGAAGGCCGCCTTTTTCATCCTGCTTTTGCCATAGGTAGAATCTGTTCATTACTGTCCAGATTTTTACCGTATCATCCCACTCTATCTTTATGGCCGCCTCGCCGCTGCCGGAAATATTAATTGGATACCTGAAACTCGGTTTTTCCTCTTGTGGTTCAGTGCTGACTTCATTCGGTTCCTGTGGGGTTGTTGGGATTGTTTTCTCTGGCACAACCCTGGTTTCCTGCGGTTGTGCTTCGGTACTTGCCGGCCGAATCCCAACCGTTCGCAGACCTTCGAATGCATTTTCGTAAAGTTCTGACCCGCGCGGGTCGGCGGTTCTCCTGTTATCAGCCGTTATAAAGACCTCGCCTGTAATGCTGAATTGTATCACCATCATCCGGCCCTGCTCAATCACTGTTCCGGTTAGGTTAGTTGTCTTGGCGCCTTTGGCTTTCTCGACCCACACGTTATCCTGCAGATACACGATTGCTTTATAATCAACACGGTGCGTGCTGTCGATATTCAGAAGTTGTTGGATTGTATTTTCCGAAACCACCGCAGACCGGTGAACCAACCAGACCACGGCATTGTCGCTTGCGAACCGGTTGGCCCCGATTGTCATTGAAAACCTGTCCCGGAAAACCAGGATATGTTCCCCCGTGTTTAACTGGTGGCTTGTCACCGTTTGTCCTGTCATGTGCAGATCCTGGCCGACGAAAGCTTCGGCCCCCGGAACAAACTCAGTCCGGCTTTCTGTGGCCGCCCGGGCCGGTCCTGACAGCAGGAATAAAAAGCAAAGAATAAACAGCGTCTTATTTCTCATACAAATCCTGATATCTCGTTTAAAACTACACAAGGTTGTTATTCGCAGGCACGCCTGCTTCGTATATAAGTTTCGAACTCATTTCCGGAATTTACCGCAGATTATAGCCGGTTATTCCGACAACGCCAGTAAAAAAGCGCCCACATAATACCCATAACTTGACTTATATGAAACTTTCTTGTAAAAAGGTCTCTGAGGAGTTTTAAAGGGTTAATATGGCTAAAAATGAGTATTCACATTATCAGAAAGCCGTTATTTCAGGCTATTATGACAATCTTGATGCGATAATGCTCAACAAAATAGGCGAGCTGGTAACTGAACTATACCTTGCTGATACTCAGGCTAAGCAAAATCGTCTTTGGCAAAGGGTTCACAAGGCGATGGTGAAGTTAAAAGTTAAGCCGGCGATTATAGACCACATTATGCAAAAAAAAGATGTGGAAGTTTTAGCCAAGAACCTTCAGGACTGGCTTTCTAATGAGAAGAAAAAATAGCTGAACAGGGATTGATTAATCCCCGCCCTTGCTTTTTATTCGCTCTCCGTAGCAGGCCTGCACACTAAAAAGACAGACTCGCTTGCGACGTGCCGCCATAGGCTCCCAGATTGATACGTTCGCCGTTCGGTTGTAATTCTGCGGCATAGTCTGAATCCGGGTCGCCGGCATCGATGCAGGGACTGGTAACATCATCCTGAACCCACGACTGGCCGTTCGCCTCCAATCGGCCGGCTTGAGATTTCAAATGATAGTCGCCGTTGCCGGCATCTGCAAACATTGGGTCGACATCAATATTGCCTTCGCCGGCCCATGTCCCCTGAACGTTGCTGTAGCTTACAACAGCAAGATTAGTTTCTATCTGGGTATTGTTAATGCCGTTGGAGTAGATGATAGAATTTGTAATCGTGGGCCTGCTTCCCCAGACTCCCTGTTGCAGGTTGCCGGCTATGGTGCAGTTAGTTATTGTAGCGAAGTTGTGCCTTGTGCTTCGCCCGACAACCTCCGGCCACATCTCGATACCGGCTCCTGCATTGTCGGCGATAACACAGTTTGTAATTGTTATATTGCTCTGGCCCCACAGTTTAATACCGGCGGCGCGGTTGTCCGTGATATTACACTTGGTAATAGTCGGACTTGCGCCTGAGCAGTAGATACCCCTGTTTGTGATAGTAAGACCGGCAAGCACGCAGGTCGCATCTTCGCCACTGGTAAATGTTACCGCCGGACCCGAATCGCGACCTTTTATCACGGTTGCAGCTACTATGTCGGGGTTGTCGGGATTTGTCGATCTGAGAATCACGCTTTTACCTTTAAGGTTGATTTGTTCATAATAGCTTCCCGGACTCAATACTATTTCTACACCGCTATAGTTGGCTTCGTCTATGGCATCCTGGATAAAGCTGTATCGTTTATCGGTAGTAATATTACGAACGGGCATAGTTAAATTGAAGGCGCTTATTGGCATTGGGTCGGCGTAGATAGTGGAGCCGTACTGGTCGCGAACCTTTATCGTCCACCAGGTTTCCGCGAAGGGCAGTGTTGTGATGACGTCGTTCGGCGGGGCTGGAGTATCGGAGATGATTTCATAGTCCATAACACGATGGGGATTCGAGCCGAACAAGAGTTGATATCCGACTGCATTTTCACTTTCTTCGCATGTTAATATCACACCGTTGCCTTGCCCGACATCAACAGGGTCAAGGAGCGTCACAGGTTCAGGCAGCCTCCCGGGGAAGTTGTCCTCATCGAAGAATTCCATATAACCGTCAACTTGCGACCCTTCCCAGTGGAATCTGTAAATTTCCTCAAACGGAGTATGTGCTAGTTGCAGATTTTTGCCCGGGCCGATGATAGACCAGAATGCGCCAGCGACAAGCCCGCCGTTGAATCGATTGAAGTCAGGGTACGTAAGAGAGTTCCTGTACCAACGCGGCGGGGCGCCGTGGTCGTTTAGGGCGACCTGGACGTTCAGAATGCCGGGATAAAATTGCGGTCCGGTTCCCTCGTATGTTTCCACCCAGCATTGCTCCCCATCAACCGGGCTTGACGTTAAGTCGAGAATATTTGAAGTATAATCTCTACACCGCCCATCCACAAAAACAACCCTGTTCACTGCGTATCTGGCATCTTGGTACATCAGGTTCAGCCGCAGTGCGGCGTCCATCGCAGGCTGTCCGCCTGTGCTGTGGCCCATTGTCTGAATGAGCTGGTTATAATTCGGCGCTAATCTTGACAGGTGAAGAGCAATCATATCTCCGCTTTTGTAATAAGTTCGGTTCCCTGTAGGGCTGTCCGGCTCGTATGCCACGCCAAAAACATTGGCCTGCTCCGCCCATTCCTCGGAGCTCCAGCTGCCAGCGCCGTTTATGCAGTCTCCACCTCCATAAAATATCAGCGTCGGTTTATTGGGATCAAAAGTGCCGCTTTCGAAACTCATTCTGTTTACGCCCAAATCCGGGATAATCCAGACTTTGGCTATATCGGGCTGGCTTTCGTTTTGTCCATCACTAACGATAAGTTGGAACTCACATAGTTGTAGTGATTCCGTTTGAGTAAAGCCGCTGATTGTCGGAGTGACGGCGTTTGAGTCTGCAATTTCTACATCCGGGCCGGAAATCTGTTGCCAGTTATATTGTAATATGCCTGAGTTGTCCGGGTCGTATGAGCCGGTTCCATCAAGAACAACCGGCTCGGTATCTGTATAGCGGGGTAGTCCGGCATCGGCAATGGGAATGTACTCGGTACCTACGGCAACGAGAACGTCGTCCGGCACACTGCCGATGATTCCATCGCTGACCACCAGTTCAAATGTATAAATTCCGCACGCCGCGGGCGAAAACCTGGCTGTTATTTCGTTGTTATTTTCTACAGTAACAATCGGGCCGGCCACCTGAGACCAGCGATAGGTAAGATTTGTATTGCCGTCAGGGTCGTATGAGTTGCTTGCGTCCAGTGTGACGAGGGCGGGGGTATCAGTTATTGATTGGTCATCTCCGGCATCGGCGACGGGCCTGAGGTTTCCGTCGAATTCGGCAGCCCCTATATCGATTCTGCCGTGGATTAGCCTGTTGTTGCTATACATATCGTTTTCATAAAGTAAGCCGCTGTAGTTCGGGTCGCCGGCGTTGATGCACGGAGAGTCTATTTGTAAACGAAAATCATTAGTCTGAGAATTAACGAACGTCGGGTTTTGAGAAATGTTTCCGTCCGGGTTTTTGTCCCTTCTCCATGCGATATCGATACTTCCGGCGTTGCCCCAGATATTATTGAACATAATACGGTTTTGTGGATTGTAACCTCCTGTATAAAGGCCTTCACCCATATTGGCGTTGCAAATTATATTACCTGCGATTAAGTAACCTGCTTCAGGAACGGACTCCACATAAATGTTTCCACCTGTTTCCGCCTCGTTATTCGTAATGGTATTGTTGATTATTCGACCCGGTATCATGGCGACACCGCCGCCGGCGGTTGCGGAGTTGTTAAAGATTAAATTATTAATAACCCTGGCGTTTCCGAAATATGTGAGTATCCCTCCGCCGGCATACGCAAAATTGTTCCTTATAGTATTATAAATAATTGTTGGGCTTGCTCCGAAACAGCCGATGCCTCCTCCATAACCTTCTGTTTGATTTGTTGAACCGGGAGCGATGTTGTTGACGATCAAATTGTTTTTGATAGTCGGCGAGGCGGTAAAGCAGTAGATACCGGCACCCCATGTAATTCCCTGGCTGATTTCTTCGTTGAGCGTTCCGCGTCCACCGGTAATTGTGAAACCTGCTAATACCGCCTCTGATGTTTCGCCGTTCTCAAATGTTACAACACTGCCGGTGCGGTTGGCGTTTATAATGGTGCTGTTTACAATTTCGGGATCGTTAGGATTTATGCTGGTAAGGACAATGTTTTTCCCGTTGAAATTTATGTTCTCCACATATGTGCCCGGGTTGACAATAACAGTATCGCCGTTGTTGGCATCATCGATAGCCGCCTGAATAGTAGCGTACTGCTCCGGCACCTGGAGGGTTGCTGCTGTGACTAAGTTTACAAAGACCAACTGTAGAATAAGGCTTAAAAGTATTTTCTTTTCCATTCTTTTGCCCTTTCCGGAGAATCAATTTCTAATTTCAGGTTGTTTTTAGATTGCGGCC
>JASFMF010000003.1:0-14183 GCA_050117705.1 Phycisphaerales bacterium | reverse complement strand
GTCAGGAAGATGGCAGCCCACAGGTGGCGGCCGATATTCGTATCGGTATATTTACCGCTTCTCCAAGAATATTTATGCAAATATCACCACAAGGTCTTAATCTGTTGAAGGCCGCGGTGAATTATGCGCTAAGCCCGAGGATTAAAACAAAGGTTGCTCCTGTTAAAATTAAAAACACTAAAATAGAACAGATGTGGGAAGGAGGCCTAACGACTCAAGAAGATACGCCGGTGGTTGTCACATTATTCGGAAGTGACCCGGACGAAAACCAGCTAACTTTTAAAGTAGTCAGCGGGCCGTTCCACGGGCGTCTCGATGGGACAGCGCCAAAATTGATTTATACTCCTGAGTCAAATTTCTTCGGTTCGGATAGTTTTACTTTCAAAGTCAACGACGGCATGATAGACAGTACTCCTATAACCGTACTGATAAAAGTAGCAGAAATTAACGACCAGCCGATAGCTAAAGAAGAATGTATCACGATACAGGAAGACACGCCTGCATTGATTACCTTAAGAGGCAGCGATGCAGACGGGGATATATTAAGCTATGGCGTCGTGAAAGGACCTTCTTACGGAAGCCTGAGCGGGAGGGGACCAAATCTCAGTTATATGCCTAATGAGAACTTCTTTGGCACCGACAGCTTCACCTTTAAGGTCAACGACGGAATGGTAGATAGTGCAGAAGCAACGGTATCAATTAAATTAATACAGGTCAACGACCCGCCAACAGGCAATTATTCCGGCTCGACGATACAGGACAATCCACCCGTTGCCAGGAACGATAGCGTGACAACCAAAGAGGACCATCCAATCATAATAACTTTGTCAGGCAGCGGCCTTGTAAATGAAAAACTCATCTATAGCGTGATACAAAAGCCACTAAAAGGAAGCCTTAGCGGGAAATCACCGAAGTTGATATATGTACCTGATATAAATTTCAACGGCTCAGACAGCTTTACTTTTAAGGTCAGCTATGAGGATGTGGTAAGCAACATAGCAACGGTTTCTATTTTGGTTACACCGGACAATGACCCGCCGATCGCCAAAGATGACAGCGCGACAACAAAGGAAGATACGCCGGTAGTAATTGATGTGCTGACTAACGATACGGACATAGATGGTGACCAGCTCGGAAAGGTTACTATTCAAACACAGAGCAAAAACGGTTCGGTGACCATTGAAGCAGACAATAAGCTGAGCTATACTCCCAAGGCAAACTTTTTTGGTATAGACTCGTTCACTTACAGAGTTTTCGACGATGGAGGTAAATCTGATACCGCCAGAGTGAATATTAAAGTAGAAATGGTCGAGGACCCGCCTGTTGCCAGTGATGTCAGTGTTACAACACAGGAGGACAAGTCGGTATTTATTATGCTAAAAGGCAATGACCCCGACGGAGACAAGCTGAGTTTTGACGTGACAGAAGAACCCTCTCACGGAAAATTAAGCGGGACGAAACCGCATCTTAGATATACACCAAAAGCTAATTTTAACGGATCGGACAGCTTTACATTTAAGGTTAATGATGGGAAGGCAACCAGTGAAAAAGCAACGGTGTCCATTAAAGTAATAGCCGAAAATGACCCGCCCACAGTCAGTGATGTCAATGTTACAACACAGGAGGACAGGCCGGTATTGATTACACTAAAAGGCAGTGACCTCGACGGAGACAAGCTGAGCTTCAATGTGACAAAAAAACCCTCTCATGGAAAATTAAGCGGGATGAAACCGCATCTTAGATATACACCAAAAGCCAATTTTAACGGGTCGGACAGCTTTACATTTAAGGTTAATGATGGGAAGGTAAACAGTAAAAAAGCAACGGTGTCCATTAAAGTAACGGCGGAAAATGACCCGCCCGTAGCAAGGGATGACAGAGCAAAAACAAAGGAAGATACGTCGATAGAAAGAATCAATGTATTAGCTAACGATACTGATGTGGAGAACAGTTCGCTTAAGATAACCAATGTTACTCAGGGCAAAAACGGTTCGGTCGGTATCAACAGTGATAACACAGTGAGCTATGAACCCTATAAGAACTTTTTCGGTACCGATTTGTTCACTTATACAATAAGCGACGGAGCCGAAGGAAAAACAGATACGGCTGCAGTGAAAGTTATAGTCAAGGCAGTAAATGACACACCAAGCTTCACATCGACAGCAATAACATCAGGTTCCGCCGGTGAAAAATACATATATGATGTTGATGCTACAGACCTCGACAAAGGAGATACGTTAACCTACTTCTTAACTGAAAAACCGGCAGGTATGACGATAGATGTCACGACCGGCCTGATAGAGTGGACGCCGACAAACGAACAGGCAGGAGATAATGATGTCGTCGTCAAGGTTACAGATAATAGTAACGCTCCGGCTTCGGAAACACAATCATTCACAATTAAGGTCGAGCCGGTAATTCCACCTGAACCAGAAATCGAGCCGGAACCGGAGCCCGAACCAACCCCTCCGGTCGAACCAGAGGAACTCCCTGCGGAAGGTAAGAAGATACTGTTAGTAGATAGTGCGAGTGATATTCTTAAAGCAAGTGATAACAACCGGCAAAAAATTAATTCCGGGCTGACTACCTCTTATAATTTCTCAGACATATCCATCCCGGCAGATGCTGTTATAAAATCGGTCCTCGTTTATCTTGAGCACTTTGAGGATGAACAATTTCCTGAGGGGAAATTACTGTGGACAACAGGCACGGGCTGGCCGAATAAGCCGACAATCTGGGCATCGATAAATGCTCCCATATACAAAGGTGAAAAAAACGAGTCGAGAGATTTATGGGACGTCACAAGTTTCGCAAATACACCCGAAAAAGTAAATTCCCTTCAATTGCAGATTAAAAACAATGACACCGTTTCCATGAAAAAAACATCTGTGGATTATATGCACGTGATAGTTGAATGGCATTGAATCTAACAAGATAGGAATTACTGAAAAACAGACATATTATTTGAGAAAATCGTCTTTTCTTATTTTCTCGAATAATCCGATAAAAACCGGCCACTCAGCTTTTTATTAAGCAATAAAAAGCTGAGTGGCAACTGTGTTCATTAATTAAATCGTCGTAAGAAAATTGAATTTGGCATCTCGCAAAATATCAAGTATAGTATATATAGAACAAGCATAATTGAGGGGAAATTGGGGGGGAGCCAAAAGTCTCATCTACGCTGTTTCTTCACTTCACTTTCCTGATTTCCACCAGCTTGTGAAAAATTAAAAAATGTAGCGGGTAAGTCTATAACAGACTTTGGGCATTGTACACTTAATTGCTACCATAATACTACTCCTTTCTTCTATTTGGGGGGCTGGTCACCACACGGTCAGCCCCATTTTTTTTATGGTCGTATTCATCCAGCGGCCAAAAACAAACTTCTATAGGCCTTTCCAACAATCTCAATATTCCTATTTCTGTTCGTCCTATTATTCATCCCTGCCACTGAAGCTAAAACCACTTTTTCCGTACATCCAAATAACACTATTTTACGGCAAAATTTCAGGGCCGATTGTCTTTTTAAAGTCAATTAGGTCCCAAAACCATTCCGTTTTCAGCTAAGTAACTGCACATAGCAGAAAAAGTTCGGCTACTGCGTGATATCACAGTTAAAACTCTTGACTTTTTTCAGCAAATAGTATAAACTTATGTTTGTAAATAGTTATGGGGGGGTCCTCAAGTTTCCTCAATTGAGCACCCAAAACAAGCATTTTGGTATTCTGGATTCAAAGATTCAAAGTACCGGGTTACATTAAAAAAACGAATCGTCTGCTGTGACTGCATATGGTTTACAGCAAGAGATTATGACATCACGGGGGGACAATGATGAAGCTGAATTTGGTAAAGGTATCAGGGATTTTATTTACAGCAATAGCCCTGTTTCTACCTTGCGTGACATACGCGACACCTGTCGGCACTGTCGATATCGCACATGATGGTTTTGGCGCGAATGACCTAATGCAGATATGGGCTGGTGGTCGTGAGGGTGTTTACGGTTACGCCGGCGTTAATATGCTCGACAAAACATATGGTACAAACGAAGGTAAAAACTGGTCCAATGGTCCGATAGGCGCATTTTGCATAGAATGGGCGGAACTGAAAACGGACAGCATGCTTACATACGATGTAATAATGCCGGAAGAAGGGCCTGTACCGACAACCCTTTTAGGAGGAGGAATGGGTCTAACCAAGGCCAAATATCTCCAGGAGTTATGGGGCAGATACTATGACTCTTCCTGGGCAGAAGGCGGTTCATTTAGTTACGAGCAAAATACCAAAGCTGCGGCTTTTGCAGCGGCCGTATGGGAAATAGTCCATGAGGACCTCCCACTAAGCTCATCAGGCTGGGATGTTAAGGTTGATGGCACAGCCGGTGACCGTGGCTTCAGATGCGAATATTTCGGCGCGGATTTAGCTAACTATATGCTACACAGTTTGGATGGCACCGGTCCAAGGGCAGAACTGCGAGTATTTTCCTACAACGGGTACCAGGACTATATTGTAATGGTCCCGGAACCAGCAACCATAATCCTGCTCGGATTCGGTGGTGTGCTGGGTCTGGCAGGCAGAAAAAACAGAGCAAGACATAAGTCAAATAACGGCAGAAAGGAGGGAACTTAAAAAGAAATCTAAAAACCAATCCAACGGAATACGAATCCAATGGATTTTGAAAAGCTGTCAAGAGTACCGGGCAGCACAAAGAAAAAAACGGATAGAAATTTAGAATATATAAGTATTGTCGAGGGGAAAAAATGAAAAAGCTGTTAATAATAATTTTCGCATTGCTTGTTTTAGCCGGCACCCCGGTATTTGCAACACCAGCAATCGAATTCAGTCCTGATTCAAGTACAGGAGGCAGTTGGTATTACGACGGTGCCGGCACATTAAGCTTTAACCAGTATATTACTGTTGATGCTGGAATGGGCAGTAATGCTGACGCCCTGACTGGCGCTTTAATTTATATACCTACTCTTACAATAAGCGGAAGTGGTGACACCTACGAAGTCAAGCCTATAGGCAGCCCAACTATTATGATAACAAGCGCCGACAAGAGCGCTATCTACATGATGGGAACTCTTGGTTCAGGCGATCTGATTACGGTTGGTACCGTAGCTGCAGGTTACAGCAGTTTCTCGACAGATATTACCGACCTGGTAATAACGGATGCTGGTAAGGCTCTTGGTTCTGCTGCGTTGAATAATATTCTCTATTCGATGACTATGGGACTGGACTTCGAACTCTCATTGCAGGGTGGAAGCGGAACCAACTATAAAACTTTTGCCCAGATGTTAGCCGGCGGGTATGTCGGAGGTAATGGATTCAGCGGCGCTATGTCGATTCCTGAACCGGCAACTATAGCTCTGCTTGGTTTTGGCACGTTGGTTTTCTTAAAGAAACGTAAGTCATAACCTTATTGTTTAGCAATGATTACCGTGGCTGTGAGCAATGGGCCTACAGCCCTGTTAACGTAGCTTTATGAAACAGGATACAGAAAAAATATTTCGCCATGAGCAGAAAAAGGTCTGCTGTATTTTGCAGTTTTAACTTGTGGCGAGAAAACTTAATGATATAATGCTTCGCAATTTTTGTTGGAGGTGTGATATGCATGTATTAGGATTTATCTGGAGAAGGTTGTGTAAATTTTGGCGAGGAAGCGGAAACGTACAAACCGGTATAGATTCTCATAAATGGGAAAGCAAGTTCGAGGTTTACAGAAGTTTATCAAAAGATCGTTATTGATTTTGTCAAATAGAAAGGTGCTGTGAGTATTCCAGTACAACCGTGCTTGTTCTACTTAGCGCCGGGATTGCCATTTAATGGGAAACGATGATTCGGCCGTCAGCGAATCGTCAATAATCCATAATCGCGGGAGAGCAATTTTCTTAAGAGCATGATAAATGTTACCATTGTCTCTCCCCTCGCCGGTCAAAACAACACCGATTACAGATCCCAATCCTTGGAGTCTTTTACAAATCTATTTTGCATTATCAAGCCTATCACTGTCGGCACTACCAAAGTAAGAGGTAAAAACCACTTCCGAGTAAATACCATTTCCTCCACACCTACTTTTGTAGATGGATAAAGGTGTAAGAGCGCCAGTGCCCCTACAACCATCAATGTGCTGCCGCCGAGGCTCGAAAAGAGCATAACGGCAATTTTAAACACGATAAACGATATCATACCGCCGGCAATAATGCCGATAAGCGCCCCGGCCATAATATATCTTTCAGTTAATCCACACGCATACCATACTCCGGAAGACATTATTCCACCGGCCGCCGCCCCTAATATACAAACAGACCATTTTATTAAAGGCACAGAAAGAGCCCCCAGAACTAACATCCCTATCAGCCCGCCGAAGAGCTTGCTGTTCAATCCGACGATTTGGTTACTTATCGATACCCCAAGAAACAGACCCAGTAGCGAAAAGCTAATTACAACCAATACCTTGAAGACGCGCCATCCATAGCACAAACAAACTACACCAAAAGAAATAAAAGTTATCGCTTCAACCGCATTGAGAGAAGTAATATATTTCCAAAAAGTATCTATTGGTACAACTGCATCTGAGGCCTGCGCGCTCGAAGTTTCATACGCTTGTGCAAGGACAGTAATGCAATCCATTATCCATCTCCTTAATTTTATTTTCCAGGCTTCTTTTATTAAACCCAGGAGCCGTTACGAAGTTCGCCAATCTTTCCTTGTCTGAACGGGCTGTTGTTCATCCTTAGCCTCTTGTTTTTTCCCTATCGAGCTTGTTTTCGGACGCCGACAAAGTAATAATTGCTCGAAAGTACCAAAAGCAATCATTGTCAGAAAGACAATTGCATAATACGACTGTCTGCTGTAAATAATGCGGACCGGTACAGCACCTTTATATAACAGCAGTAAAATCAACCCGGCGAAAATAAGCACTGTTCCTAAAGTCGAAAAGCACAAAGCCGAAGCTAATCGTCTGAACAAAAATCCTGCTATCATAAAAACCAGTGCCAGAGCTATTATTATCAGTCCCTTATACAACGATATTTGTAAATAAGCCCGCTTAATTTTTTGGATGGCGTGGACTACGTAAATCTTCATATTTTCCGCACTCTGGCGGATGTCCGTTGCAGAATCCTGAGCCGATGTCCGATTCGAACTTATCGGAGCCGGCTCCTGTCCACTCTCAACATAAGAACCGGCTAAAAAGACAAAGGTAAACACCACCGTCAATATTCCGGCCATGATTGCTATAAAAAACCTTTCAAATATTATTGCAATAACAACGGCTACAGCAGCCGAAAGCAACACCAGCATGAGATTATTCTCGGTTATGAAAAAAGCACAAATACTTCCGGTAACCGCTGCGGCAACCGGGACTAAAAGTTTTCTAAAGCCAAGTCCGCCAAGCCAGAGAAACAGCCCAAAGATAACGCAAATCAGCCCCGGTCCAATCAAAACAACAGGACTCAGCCGTACATCTCCGCTTACAGCGGATTCGAATTCCTGTAAAATTTCAAACATAACGATTTTTAAACAAGGTCGAACGGATTATTAGCTTATTTCTTATTTATCGACCTATTCGCCTAAATTTCGTTAAATCGAGTGCGGAATATGTGATTTGAGGCCAATAAAGAGCTTTTTTGCGATTTTGGACAGGTCAATGCGGATGAGAGGAGTCGAACCTCCACGGGCCGAAGCCCACAGGCACCTGAAGCCTGCGCGTCTGCCAATTCCGCCACATCCGCAAAACTTATATTTAAACATTCGTCTAACAACAAGGTTGCGACCGGTACAAATATTAACACCTTCTGCTGCTTCGTCAAGGACTTTCGAGTTAACCACATTGGAAATTCTATGGCCGGCAAGAAAGCGAACATACAATGAGGCAGTGGGAAACAGACCAGTTCTTTTACGGGCATAATTTTAAGGTTTGTATGGATTGTATCAATATTGAAACCGGGATTGTGACACTCAAAAAAAGACCGCTTAACTGTCCTATAAGTAGTATCCTGATTTATAAAACATAGTAAACTTTTTGACATTGCGGGCCTGGTTCAAAGCGAGAATTTTTACGTCTGTATCTACTATAACATCTTTATTTATAGAGCCTTAAATTGAATTTATAACCTTTACTATTCCGCCTCGAAATAAAGATGTCCAACGTCACTAACCTTTGATTTATAAGGTGCGGGTAAATTATTGCCGTATATCACCCGAAAAACTGTTTAGCCGAGGCATTTACTATTGCCAAACAACATTAAGCATATTTTGTCATAGGCTGTTTTTCTTGTATATTACAAATATAGGCGATTTATAAGACTAAATGGTCTGGAGAAGAGGAAGAAAGCGAGTCGTAACCATATTTCGGAGCCCCTGTTTTTTCAGGCTAAATTGAATTCGCGACAGACCAAGTTATATTGCTTTGTGCTCTTTAAATTAAAAATTAACCAATCGCTATAGTGAAGGTAAAAATAATCGGATGGGTTCAAGAAAAGCCACCACTAAAACTCTAGGAAATCAAAACTATGCCCCCTTTGGCGAACTGCTCGTATCAAAAGGTTTGTTAAGCCGGGAAGAACTGGAAAAAGTACTTCACGAACAAAATAAAAATGGCGGACGCCTGGGTGAAGTTTTACTTCGACTTGAGTTGCTCAATAACGAAGATATTATTCGTACCCTGGCTGAACACCTCTCTATGGAATACATCCGTTTAGATACTACAAACAACAAGACAGATGTAATAAACAGAGAAGTCGCACGAATGCTACCCGAGGGAATCGCCAAGCGGTTCTGTCTTATAGCTATTGGTGAGGATGATGACAAAGTTATCGTCGCGATGGCCGATCCGCTCAATGTGATTGCAATAGATACAGTTACTCTGAAAATGAAGCGTCAGATTAGGCCGGTAATCAGCTCTCCCAATGAGATTCTTAAAGCAATAGAATCGGTATATCATGGTTCCGATGTCGAAGAACAACAGCTTCGCAACCTTGTAGAACTCGAGGGCAGCGACACAAAAGATGACCTGCTAATAGAAGAATCCATGGAGCCGGATACCACCGGCGAAGAAGATGCAAATAAAGCACCTGTTATTCGTTTTGTTGACCTGCTCCTGAGCCAGGCGGTCAAATGCAGGGCAAGCGACATACATATCGAGCCGCAGGAGAAATCAACTTCAGTTCGCATGCGAATCGATGGCATGCTTCGTGATATGGTTCCTCCGGCCAAAAGAATGCAGGATGCGGTGACTGCCAGAATTAAGATTATCGCACGAATGGATATCGCCGAGCGCAGATTACCTCAGGACGGCCGATTTAAGATGAAGATTTCCGGTCGAGATGTAGATGTTCGAGTATCGGTAATACCAACGATATACGGCGAAAAAGTTGTAATGCGAATTTTGGATGCATCGGCCGTGAAGCACGATTTGGATGAGCTTGGTCTTGATCCAGAGCTTCTCAAAGAATTCAAAGAGATGCTAACCCGGCCTCACGGAATAATCATTGTAACAGGACCAACCGGAAGCGGTAAAAGTACGTCGTTATACTCGGCCCTGAATTATCTTAAAGACCCGACAAAAAATATTACAACAGTCGAGGATCCCGTCGAATATCGTCTTGCAGGTATTAACCAGATTCAGGTCAAGCCGGAAATCGAACTCGACTTTGCAAAGTGCCTGCGGGCAATCTTAAGACAGGACCCCGACATAGTTCTAATAGGTGAGATTCGTGACAAAGAAACAGTTGAGATTGCAATAAAAGCATCTTTGACAGGCCACCTGGTTCTAAGCACGTTTCACACCAATGATGCGCCCAGTGCCATAAGCAGACTTCTCTACATGGGAATAGAGCGGTATCTGCTTGCTTCATCGCTGAATCTAATAATCGCCCAAAGATTAGTCAGAAAAATCTGTGAGCACTGTAAAGAGCCTATAACATTAACTGAAGAAGTTCTTGAACGTCTTAGAATCGACAACAGCAACAAACAAACCAAGAAACCTACTTTCTATCATGGTAAGGGTTGTACGGCGTGTGGAGGAACGGGTTATTTAGGTAGATTACCCATATTTGAGTTTTTAGCAATCGATGATGAAATAAGCGAAAAGATAATCGTCGGTGATAGCGAGGCGCAAATAAGAGAAGCATCGCGTAAAAGAGGCCACGGTGGCCTACTTCAAAGCGGTGTAAATAAAGCGTTAGCAGGTCTGACAACCGCCGAAGAGGTCATTAGCGTGGCCTTTACCGGAAAGGTATAACAGTTTATAGCGATTATCGGAGTCACGGGTATCCCGAAGACGGTGGAGGTAAGTTGCCGAGTTTTCATATACAACGAAAAAACGGCTCAGTCCCGTCCAGAATACCGAACTCAGATGCTGTAAAACTACAATGAGATTTTGATTAAACTCGAGGTTTTCATACACCGATAAGATACTGGTGCGAGAAAACAAATATAAAATCACAACACCTATTTGCTGTACAACCCGGCAATGTCCGACTATGCGAGCGAACTCGCTTGTTGGTATCAGGGCCAGAGATTAACTGAACAGCAAAGGTGATTTTAGAGAGGGTCAACTACATGAAAAGCTACAGATATGTCGTCCGGGATTCAACAGGAGCACAGAAGAAAGGCCTTGCGCAAGCGAGTTCCTCAACCGACGTACTCAGCCATCTTCGTGAAAAGGGATTTACGCCTATTTCCATTGATGAAATATCCGGAAGCGCTATAAAAAATAAACGGCTAAGTCATCGTAAGCGTATCAAATCAGCAGAACTTTCGGCACTTTGCTGGCAGCTTACCACAATGGTCGAGGGAGGAATTCCGATTACGGTAGCTCTGGACACAATCGCCGAAGACACGGGAAACTCGTATCTTCAGCATGTTCTTGAGAGCATCTCGGAAAGAGTTAAGAAAGGCAAGGCATTCTCTGAAAGCATGTCGGAGTTTCCAAAGATTTTTAACCAGCTGGCCTGTGCCTTAATTTTAGCGGGTGAAACCGGTGGTAACCTCGGAGAAGCGTTGCGTAAGCTGGCCGAGCATTTCGACAGCCGTGACAAACTAACAAGAAAAGTCAAGGGGGCAATGGCTTATCCAATCTTTGTGTTGTCCTTTATTATCGTAATAGTAATATTTATCATGGCTTTCATTGTCCCTCGTTTCCGTATGATATTTGAGCAATTAGGCGGGCAATTACCTGCCTTTACCCGTGGATTCATGTATGTTTACGACATACTCCAACAAAATATCATCTATGCGATAGGCCTCCTTGTTCTTCTGATAACTTCCAGTATTCTGGCCTGTAAAACCCAAAAAGGACATACATTTTTCAGCAAGATTTCTTTATCTATCCCTTTGCTTGGCAAGGTATTCCATCAGGCTTTTATTGCAACGTTTTGCAGGACAATGTCAACTTTATTGTCCGCCGGTGTTTCTGTGCTTGAGGTATTCGACGTCCTCAAAGGAATGACCAATAACGATGTTATCAAATCGGCGATAATAAATACCAGAGAAAGTCTTGTCGGAGGTTCTAACATCTCCCTGAGCATGGGGGCAACGAATTTTTTCCCCAACATGGTTATCAAAATGGTACAGGTCGGCGAAGAAAGCGGCTCTTTACCAATAGTACTTGAGAGGACCAGTGAGCATTATGAACGGAAGGTCGATTCCACGGTAACAACTTTGACGAACCTGCTTGAGCCAATAATGATTGTATCGGTTGGTGCCGTCGTATCGGTTGTAGTTATCGCATTATATTTACCAATTTTCTCTATGTCGAACGTCTCGGGATAGCTCGATATTGCGACACAGAATGAAAATAAATAATGCTTCAAAATGGGCAAGATAAAAATGAAAAACTCATACAGTCACTAATGATTTTGGTCGATAGTTTATTGAATGTTTGCATTGCGTAACGTGAATGGCATACAAAAAAGCGCCATATAAAAATATCAAAAACAGGACAATTTTTCAAAAGTATTTTTAGGAGATTAATGATGAAACAGACAAGAGAGAGAAGGGGCTTCACCCTGGTTGAGCTGATGGTCGTAATTCTGATTGTCGGCATCTTAGCTGCTGTGGCGGTTCCGATTCTCCGTGGCAGAGTCGAGCAGGCGAAATGGTCCGAAGCTGCTGCGACAGCCGGTGCTATCCGCACAGCCGTACGCGCCGCCTATGCAGAAAACCCAACGACAGTAGGTGCCTGGAATGGTCAGGCTGTTTCGGGAGTTAGCGGCACATTAGGTTTCCAAAGCGGCGATCTGACAGGCAGGTACTTCACAGTAGCCAATTTCACAATTGACGAGGTAGACGAGAACGGAAACGCCGACATCTCGGTGAGTGCTACCGGCACCGGCCTGAGCGGTGCAGGAACACTTGATGATACTGGTTGGAACTACGACCCAGATGGTGGTAGTGAAGAGTAGTCTCCGCTACCCTGTGAGTCCGGGATTAGCAAATAAGATTTGCCCTTATATTTTGAGAAAATACGGAGGCGGGTTTGGATGTTTAAGTAACCCGCACCTGCAGCGGGAGTTAGTTCAATTGAGCTAAAGGTGGCTATGGTCGGAACGACCATAGCCACCTTTGAATTAAGACCAAATCTGATTCCGGGACAGGAAAGATTTTTTCAAATATATTCACTATACCGGCATCAATTCGTGAAAAATATGACGAAGAAACAAACGCCCAATCACAACGGTATATCTTTCTTACTTATTGTTCAATAATTATTAGACAGCTGGGCATATTCTACACAAGGTGAGGAGCGAGCTTTATCGGACCAATATTTTTTTTGCTTTGTTGTTTTTTTATAGTATATTTTAAATAGTAGAAGAAGTTCCGCAAGCGGATGTGAGGTTTCACGATTCAATCTTACGCTCTGGATTTATTATGAATTTGGTACAACGGAATAATTACTTTTTTTCGTTTTGTAACTAAAATTAAACAGGGCTCCGTTGGTGGAAGGAGGACAGGAATTATGACCGTCAAGCAACATAAATTCGCACCCTTAGTTTTATTTCGTAAAACGAAAATGCGAAGGGCAATCACCCTGCTTGAGATAATGATAGCTACAACAGTCCTGGTCATAGCTTCTACAGGTGCATTAAGCTACCAATATCATGCGGCAAAAGGCGCTCAGATAGCACGTACGCAAATCATCGGCACACGAACTGCACAATTATTGCTCGAGGACTGGATGAGCACAGGGGGCAGTGATGAGTATGATCCTACCGAGTTGGAGCTTGGTTTCTCGGCCGTCCCAGTACCCTCAGGATTTGAGGAAGTAAAGGGAAATCCACTGAATAATGCCATATATATAAACATAATCGATAAGCTGCCACTGATGATCATGCTGGCATGGACAGACGTTGACTACGATTTATTATCAGATGTCACACTTCGTCGTTTGAGCGCTGTAGTGAGATTCGGTTCAACTTCAGACGATGACAAGAGAATTACACAACAAATAGAGTTTATTAGACCAATTACTATGACTACTTATGTCCGGATCGATGCCGCAGGGGGATAGAAAATCAAAAAATATGATTAAGTGTAAAAACACTGAATCAAAATATATGACAGGATATGAGATGCGACATAAAAGATGCCAAATTCAGAGCAGAAAAAATGGGTTCCGAACCGGCCTGACTTTAATCGAACTGGTTATCGCCATGGCCATGAATATCATTGTCATATTAGCGGTTGGGACCTTATTGGTCGGTGGCAATCGAGCTTGGCTGAAAACTTTCGATTCGGCCAACAGAGAAATAAAACGCGACGCGCTGGCTACGACGGTGGCATTCGGGAATATAGGCAGAAAAGCCAATCGCCTCGGTTATACAATCTATAAGATGACGGCTGAAGGCTTAACACCGGCAACACCTGTAACATCAGAGCCACAGGAAGTAGTTTCCGGAAATGCAGTGGAATTCAAATACTGGGATGTACCTCTTGACAAAACCGATAGTGAAGAACTGATGGACGTCACAAAGCTGGCAACAGCTTATGCCCTTTTTTATATTGACGGCCAGAAATTAAAGGTCGACTACGGTCCACACCCGCCCGGTGCGGCGCCGGATGGCGGCGGCAGCAGAAATGCTACTGGTGTAACCACTAAAGTTCTTACGAAAAATGTGTCTCTTGAGAAATCAAATGCAAACGCTTTTAGTCATACAACTTTGAATGGCATCGGTCAGGGG
>JASFMF010000002.1:0-14970 GCA_050117705.1 Phycisphaerales bacterium | reverse complement strand
AAGCCGAGTATGGCACCGGCGCCATCAGGGAGATATTTTTGGGCCAGTTTGTAATCCGAATGAGATTTCATACCCGGATAATTCACCCATGTAACACCATCTTGCTCTTCCAACCACTGTGAAAGCTTCAGGGCATTTTCACTATGCCTTGGCATACGCAGATGCAGTGTTTCCAGTCCCTGCAGGAATAAAAATGCATTAAAAGGCGACATACAACTTCCCATATCCCGCAGGAACTGCGTTCTGGCCTTGATTATATATGCCAACTCACCGACGGCCCCGACATATTTGACACCATGATAACTCGGATCAGGTTCGGTAAGCTCAGGATACCGTCCGTTCGTCCAGTCAAATTTTCCCGAATCGATAATCGCACCACCAACGCTTGTGCCATGACCGCCAATAAATTTCGTACAGCTATGGACAACAATATCAATGCCGTATTCAATAGGCCTGAATAAAATTGGCGTAGCAACAGTATTGTCGCAAATCACAGGCATTCCATTTTTATGAGCAATGTCGGCTATTTTTTCGTACTGAAGGATATCGTTCTTGGGATTGCCAATCGTTTCGATATAAATCAACCGCGTATTATCTTTAATTGCTTTAGCAAAATTTTCCGGCTCTTTAGGGTCAACAAAAGTTACTTCAATCCCTAATTTCTTGAAAGTCTGACTAAACAACGTAACGGTGCCGCCATAAAGTGAGCTTGAAGCAACAATATGTTGACCCGCCTGGCAGATATTCAAAATGGCTGTTGTGATAGCAGCCATCCCAGAGCTAAAACAAAGCCCCCCTACTCCACCTTCCATCGCCGCTAATCGTTTTTCCAACACATCGGTGGTAGGATTCATTAATCGGGTATAAATATTACCGAATTCCTTTAATGCAAAGAGATTGGCCGCGTGGTCCGTATCCTTAAATAAATAACTCGTCGTCTGATAAACAGGTACGGCCCTGCTTAATGTATCCGAATCAACATCGTGGCCTGCATGCAAAGCCAACGTTTCCAGGTGATATTTGGGTTCTGCTTTCATCGTTTTAAATCCCTCATTATTTCTCAGGTAGAATCTGCACCATTCTATCGAGTGACTTTTTCGCTTTTATTCTTATTTCCTCCGGGACGATAACTTCGTACTGCATATCTTCCATCGAAGCCAGAATTTTATCTAATGTAATCTTCTTCATATTCGGACAGATTGCCCTTTCAGTCGGCGAGATAAATTCGGCATCGGGATTCTGTTTTTTCAGAGTATGAATTATCCCTTCCTCAGTAGCTATAATGAATTGTTTTGCAGAGCTTTTAGCAACAAACTTCAGCATTTGTCCGGTGCTGAGCAGCTCATCCGCAAGCTCTTTGACCGGCTCAGTACACTCAGGGTGCGCCATAACAATCGCATCGGGATATTTCTCCTTCACAGCCTTTATATCATCTGTAGTAATATATATATGCGTCGTGCAATAGCCGGGCCAAAAAATAAGGTCTTTGCCTGTTCTTTCAGCAACAAACCTACCGAGATGCTGGTCGGGCACAAAGATAATTTGTTTGTCCTTCGGTAAAGAACTCACCACCTCGACAGCATTAGCACTTGTACAGCAATAATCGCTCTCGGCCTTAACATCCGCAGAGCTGTTTACATAACAGACCACCAATGCATCAGGATGTTTTTGTTTTAACTCATTTAACTGTTCCGCAGTAATCATATCGGCCATAGGGCAGCCGGCCGACTTATCCGGTAAGAGCACAGTCTTTTGAGGTGACAGAATGGCAGCGGTCTCCGCCATAAACTGAACGCCACAGAAGACTATCACGTCCGCTTCCGTATTCGACGCCTGTATACTCAATCCCAGAGAATCACCAGTAAAATCAGCCAGGTCCTGTATCTGGCCGGGCTGGTAATTATGTGCAAGTATTACTGCATTACGCTCTTGCTTAAGGGCATTTATTTTTTCAAGCAGATTTTTCAGTGCAGCTTCCTTAAATTAAAATTTATTTCTTTTTTCTGTAAACCAAATCAGCACCGGCTACGGTAACAGTTGTGCCGGGAGGTACCGATTTATTTAACCAAACGTTACCCCCAATTACTGAATTTTTCCCGATGACTATATCCCCCAAAATCGTCGCTTCCGCGTAAATCGTTACATTGTCTTCTATAGTCGGATGTCTTTTGCCGCCTTTTATGATTCTGCCTCTGGCATCTTTTGGAAAACTCATAGCTCCGAGAGTAGTACCCTGATAGACTTTGACATTCTTACCTATTATCGTAGTTTCCCCTATAACAACTCCGGTGCCGTGGTCGATAAAGAAATTTTTACCTATTTTCGCACCAGGATGTATGTCTATACCTGTCTCGGAATGTGCACACTCACTCATTATCCTTGGAAGTAACGGTACTTCCAGTAAATACAACTCATGTGCAACGCGGTATGTCGAAATTGCAGTGATACCGGGATAACTTATCACGATTTCCTCGTGAGACTGCGCCGCAGGGTCTCCATCAAAAGCAGCACCAACATCTCCTTTTAATAACTCTCTAATTTTCGGCAATCGAGACAGTAAATGGTGGGTAGCTGCTTCAGCCATCGAGCGGCAGTCACCGGTATCGCAATTCTGCATTCTGCACTGGTATTTGAATGCCCTTTCTATTTGTTCGGAAAGCTCGGTATAAACATGATACAGGATATCAATAACAATGAAGTTAACATTCGACTTGGTTATCGTTCTTTTACCGGTATAACCGGGAAATAGAATCTCCGTAAGCAATTCAAGAACCTCTAAAATCTTATCTCTTACTGGAAGATTAGAGACATCGATAAAGTTAGTTCCTGAATCATCCTTGTAAGTCCGGGCAATCTTGCCAACCAGACTTTCAATTTTTCTGTCGGTCAACTTTTTCTTTACCATTATAGCATTCCTTCTCACATATCAAGAACTCAGGGCTACGGATACATTTCCGTGGAGATATATCTCTCTCCCGTGTCACAAATAAACGTAACAATAGTCTTACCCTGATTTTCAGGTCGATTCGAAAGCTGAACCGCGGCCCACACATTAGCACCGGCACTAATACCTGAAAGAATACCCTCCTTTCGCGCCAATTGGCGGGATGTCTCAAAAGCATCTTCATTCGAAACCTGGATAATCTCATCGATGATATCAACGTTCAAAACATCAGGTACAAATCCGGCTCCGATACCCTGTATCTTATGCGGTCCCGGTTCACCACCTGACAGAATCGGTGAATCTTTCGGCTCCACAGCCACCACCTTCAGGTCATTATTGTATTGTTTTAAAACTTCACCACACCCGGTCAACGTCCCCCCTGTCCCAACGCCCGCAACAAGAATGTCAACATGACCGTCAGTATCCACCCAAATCTCCTTCGCGGTTTTCTCCCTGTGAACTTGCGGATTCGCAGGATTCTTAAATTGCTGAGGCATAAAAGAATCCTTATTCTGGGCGACAAGCTGTTCGGCCTTCTCCACAGCACCAACCATGCCTTTTTCGGCAGGCGTAAGGACAAGCTCAGCTCCGAACAGCTGTAATATCTTCCTTCTTTCTATACTCATTGACTCAGGCATAATTAATATCAAACGATGGCCTCGTGCCGCACAGACAAAAGCAAGACCTATGCCCGTATTGCCGCTGGTCGGTTCAATCACAACGGTATCTTTGTTTATCAATCCCTGTTTCTCTGCCGCTTTAATCATCGATATGGCAATTCTGTCCTTAATACTCCCCGTCGGATTTTTAGATTCGAGCTTTGCCAGGATAGTCGCCTTATCCGAACCGAGTTTATTAATCTGCACTAATGGTGTAAATCCGATTGCAGCCGTTATATCTTCGAATATTGCGCTCATAACTTACTACCTTTCCAGTTTCTATATCTGATAATTTAATTTTCTGTTTCCCTCTGACATCTTGACCATATCTCTAAGTGTTATAGATTTCAAAACGTCATCCATAGCCATTTGAACCTGCATCCAAACCCTTCTGGTGGCACAATCTGCTGTCCGGTTGCAATAATCTTCATTTCCAACACATTCGACTGTTGTTACAGTCCCTTCCAGACAATGAAAAGCTTCGCTAAGTTTGATTTGTTCAGGACCTCTGGTCAGTATATACCCCCCTTTTGAGCCTCTGATACTCCTGACAAGTCCGGCCGATTTGAGGACAGCCATAAGCTGTTCAAGGTATTTTATGGATATATCCTGACGTTTAGCAATGATTTTGAGCTGTAAAGGGCTTCTTCCACCATTTTCCGCCAACTCTATCAGTGCTCTCATAGCGTATCTTGTTCGTGTTGAAAGTTTCATATCTAATTCCCTATTATTCCTACTAATTTAGTGGACTATTATACGGTTATTTTCGTCATAAGTGCAAAGGAAATTTAAAAAAATACTAAAAAATATCAAAATACATCGTTGAATTTACTTTCTTATTTCCGATGAAAAAAACAAACAATCCACAAAAAACATATTTTATATCAGTAAAAAAGGCAATTTTCTTGACGCACTGGTGGGTTATCCTTAGAATACACCTAAATGGCGGCGAGTCTTTAAACGAGATAATGGAATGACAAGAAGTTCTCTAAAAAAAGTAGTATTTATTTCCTCTTTCCCCCCAAGAAAATGCGGCATCGCGACCTTTGCTTCCGACCTAATCAAAAATACGGCTTTAGCCGCCAAGGGTGAATTCGAACCCCTGGTAGTGGCGATGCGTTCTGAAGGTCTGAAATATGAAGATCCTGTTAAGTTTGAGATTCGTCAAAACGTGAAAAGCGACTATATTTGTGCAGCCGATTACATCAATTTCAGCCATGTGGATATTGTCTGCGTTCAGCACGAATTCGGCCTTTTTGGTGGTGACGCAGGCTCATATCTGAGCCTTTTGCTAAACAGACTAAAAGCCCCGGTAATTACAACACTCCATACCGTTATTGATGAACCTAACGAAGCTTACCACAAATCATTAGTAGATGTCTGCAAAGCCTCCTATAATGTAATTACCATGAACGAACGCGGCCTTAGTATGCTGCGGGAAATTTACCATATACCGGCCAAAAAAGTAAAACTGATAGCACACGGTATACCGGACCTGCCCTTCGTTGACAGCAACTACTATAAACACAAATTCGGTCTGGAAGACAGAAGGACCATCTTAACATTCGGCCTGCTTAGCAGAAACAAGGGCATAGAAACAATGCTCAAAGCGATGCCGGCTATAGTTAAAGCCGAACCGTCCATTATGTATATAATTCTGGGCATGACACATCCGAATATACTGAAGCTGGAAGGCGAGTCATACAGATTCAGTCTCCAGCAAACAGTCAAAGATTTGGGCCTGCAGGAACATGTGATTTTCCATAACAGGTTCGTGGATGACCAGGAGCTTCATAACTTTTTATGTGCGGCCGATATTTATGTCACACCTTACATAAACAACAAACAGCTTACAAGTGGTACATTGTCATTTGCGGTTGGTACAGGTAAAGCTGTTGTCTCTACTCCTTATTGGGCGGCTACGGAACTGCTGGCGGACGGCCGGGGGAAACTGGTCAGGGCCGGAGACTCGAAACAAATAGCTAAAGAAATAACAGAAATACTTCAGAATGAATCTCTGTTTTACTCACTCCGAAGACAGGCATACGACTACGGCAGGTCCAGAACCTGGCCCAAAATTGGCCAGGCATACTGGAAACTATTTAACGCAAAACGATTGCCTGTGCGTATCGCCGCCAAAACTAAATTATCCGCGGCCGAAACAATATCAAATATCGAAGTGCCTGAACCCTCGCTGGACCATCTCAAGAAGCTCACTGACGATACCGGTTTGTATCAACACGCCAAATTCATGATACCTAACCGCGAATTCGGCTATTGCACAGATGACAATGCCAGAGCCGTGATTGCTATGACTAAGTACTATACCCAGTACTCCGAACCGCAGGCTCTAAAGCTCCTCGACATATATTTGTCCTTTCTTATGCATTCACAGGACAACAACGGTTTGGTCAGAAATTTTATGAATTTCGACAGAACCTGGATGGAAAACGAGCCGCTGAATGACGCATTCGGCAGATTACTATGGGCCTTAGGTACCGTCATGGCAAACCCGCCAACGCCGGCATATCTGTCGATTGCTAAAGACTGTTTCGACCAATCAGTAGAGCACGTCCAGAAACAACTGCCAAGGGGTATGGCGTATTCAATACTCGGTATGTGCGATTATCTTAAACAGTTTCCCGGCGCCAGCGACATCAAACGTCAACTCGAATTAACAGCAGATGGCCTTGTGACTCAATACGATGAAAATAATTATCCGGACTGGAAGTGGTTTGAGGATGCCCTTACTTATGATAATGCCGTATTGCCACACGCTCTATTCGTCGCGGGCTTAGCTTTAGGTAATAAGAAATACCTCGAAATAGCCAAAAAAACCTGTGAGTTTCTTCTGGAAAACACATTCAACGGTGAATTTTTCAGCTTCATTGGTTGCAAAGGCTGGTACGAACGCGGCGGGAAAAAAGCGACCTTTGACCAGCAACCCATAGAAGCAGCAAGCACGGTTATGATGTTACGTGCCGCTTACGACGCCACACAAAACGAAAAGTTCCTTAAACTTGAAAGAAAAGCCTTCGATTGGTTCTTAGGTCAGAACGAACTGCATATTCCACTATATGATTTTAGAACAAAAGGATGCAACGACGGCCTTTTACGAGATGGCGTCAATACCAACCAGGGCGCGGAAAGCACGCTCAGTTTTATGTTGAGCCTTCTCGCTATAGTCGAAAGTTATGTCTTAGTGGATAAAACCCAGGGACGTAAAGGTGTCCCCCTACGCCAGGGAGATATCACAGAAAAGACAACGAAAAAAACACAGCCAATTAAAAGTGTCCCCGCCAAAACAAAATCAAAGAAAAGCCAGATCGAAGAAATGGCTTGATATATCAGCTTTCGTTTCTTTCCGATATTACAAAAACCTTAAAATTGAACAGGCGTATTATTTTTCCTGCCCGACGACCTCAGCGCCTTTTTCGCCCGTCCATTTAATATCCTCACCTACTCCCTGGACAGTTTGACAGCCTATCAATGAAAAGACTGTAACAATCAAGACTACCAAAATAAGTGTTTTTCTTGCCATTTTCTCAGATTCTCCTTTATTTGAGATAACACCAGTTCATTATTATAGCCAAAGATTCTTGCATAAAAAGCAAATACATTGTTAATATTATACGGCTCAACAGCTATATTGCCAAATGCGATTTAATATATTTAACAAACAGAAATATGCCAATGAAAATCGCAAGTTTTAATGTTAATTCCCTTCGCGCCCGCCTGCCCATTGTGCTTGAGTGGTTAAATGAGAATCAGCCGGATGTTTTATGCGTTCAGGAAACGAAAGTTCAGGACAATGATTTCCCGGCCGAGGCATTTATGGAAACAGGATACAGATATGTCTTCAAAGGACAAAAAAGTTACAACGGCGTGGCAATTTTCAGCAAAAGCGAAATAACAAACGTGCAATTCGGCTTTGACGACGAGCCAAAAGACGAAGCCCGCCTGATTAAAGCCAAAATTAAAGGCGTTAATATCGTTAATACATACGTCCCACAAGGTTACATGCCTGAGTCCCAAAAATTCGATTACAAGCTGAACTGGTTTGGCAGATTGCTGGAACTTTTTGATAAGAGCTTCAAAACCACAGACCCTGTCGCCTGGATGGGAGACTTGAACGTAGCACCGGAGCCGATAGACATCTATGACCCAGTGAGTCTATCGGGGCATGTCTGTTATCATCCGGAAGTCCACAGAGTGTTTAAAAACGTCGTTCAGTGGGGATTCGTTGATGTATTCAGAATGCACTGTAAAGAGGCCGGTCGGTACACATTCTGGGATTACAGACTAAACTCATTTCAACGTAACCTCGGCTGGCGCATTGACCATATTCTGACAACAAAATCATTGGCCGATAAATGTACCGATTGCTATATAGATAAACAGCCGCGTTTTGCAGACCGGCCAAGTGACCACACCCCCATCATCGCCAAGTTCGATTTATAAAACATCGGACCAAAGAAATTATCTTCCGTTCCTGCTTACAGCTTGCTTATGAAACTCAAATATTGTTTCTTCAGATACAGACTTTTCCTGAAAATACTCCTGCCACAGCATATATCTCTTTCAGGAGGAAAATATTCTAAATGAATGACCAGGTCCGGGTGAGGAGATTATAGGAAGAAAACAGTTAGTTTTGTGTTAGATTTTACAGAATGTCCCTCGATTTTAGACTTAACGGGACCATCTAAAAAAATACATATAGTCGTTAGTTATTTTGGTCGATAGAGCATTATACATGTGTATTACATAATACATGCCGAACCAAAGAAAACACAACAGGAGAACTAAAAAAACAAACTGATTTCTGAGATATTTCCGGAACTTGAAGATGGAAAATGACAGAAAGGAAAAAGGCTTTACATTAGTTGAACTGATGGTCGTAATTTTGATCGTTGGTATCTTGGTTTCTGTAGTAGTTCCCATTCTTCGCGGCCGAGTCCAACAGGCAAAATGGTCCGAAGCAGTAGCGATGGCCGACTCTATTAGTAATGCCGTACGTACTTGCTATGCCCAAGACCCCGCCATAGCAATAGCAATGATAGGCAGCAGTGCCAACGCTCACATGGGACCTTTAGGCTTCCAGGAGGGCGGCCTTAGCGGTAGATATTTTCAGGCCGATAATTTCACAATTGCCGATATAGATGGTAATGGAAACGCTACTATCACAGTAACGCCCCCCACCGGTACCGGTCTAAGCGGCAAGGCACAACTTGATACCACGAACGGCTGGGTTTATACACCTTAAAAATTTTACGGTTTTTTTAAGTTTCCTTGAGCATTATTGGAGCTAAAAAATACCAAACCTATCACCTCATTTTCAATCATAGGAACATCTCAAAAGCCATTTGAATGACGAACTGATCTTTCATAATGACATGAGCACATTAAACGGTAAATACTAAGTACTTGACTTGAACACAATTAATTTCTATAATCTATTGTCGTTTTTCCTCATCGACATTAAAGGAGGAGCTCTATGAGTTCTCAAGTAGGTTTTTTCCGGACCTTAGAATGATGCCGGCCGGGCGGATGGTCTATTGACTAAAGTCGAAGTAATGCATAGACGAAGTAATGTCAAGTGTGCTGTTTTCCGTGGTTTGCGTGTACTTTTACATAAAAAACCAATGAAAAAGAGGCAAAAATAAGAATGAAAAAAACCCGTAAACACTTCCTGATTTCCTGGTTCAGCAAACAGACAGCCAAGGCATTGAATAAAGCAGAAGAAAGACTAAAAGCTGAGTCTGAGGCAAGAGCCAAAGCAGAGGAACAACTAAAAGCTGAACTTAAGTCCAGAGACAAAATAATACAGGAAATCAAAGATGAAGCGGACAAAATGCTTCTCAACCAATATCGCAGGTATGGAGTCTGGGAAGAAAGATTTATGGCCCAGACCAGAAAGAAGTTAGCGGCAAACAAAGTACAGGCAGAAGAAAAGATACGTTCCTATACTGAATCATTGGCCCAGGCGGAAGAAAAGGTCCACTCTTATGCCAAATCATTAGCTCAGGCAGAGGAAGAGTTAATCGAGGCTCAGGAACAGGTAAAAAACGAGGCTTCAGCCAGAGCGGCGGCCGAAGAGAAAGTTCGTTTCTATGTCGAATCATTAGCTCAGGCAGAGGAAAAGTTAGCCAACCTTCAAGAACAGGCTAAAACTGGAGGCACAACCCAGACAGATGAAGAGTTAGCCAAAGCCCGGGAGCAGGTAACAATTGAGGCTAAGGCCAGAGCCGAAGCAGAAGAGAAGGTCCTTTCATACACGACAGCATTAGCTCAGGCAGAGGAGAAATTAGCCAAAGCTCAAGAGCAGGTAAAGACAGAAGCTATGGCCAGAGCCGAAGCAGAAGAAAAGGTACGCTCGTATGCGACAGCATTAGCCCAGGCAGAGAAAAAACTGACTAAAGTTCAAAGGCGTACAAAGACTGAAGCCACAGCAGAAATAGCCACCGAGGATTACCTTGAGGAGAAAAGCAAAAGACTAAACAGAATAACAAGCCATATTCCAGAGATACTAAATACTTTAAAACAAATCATTATTGGCGGCTACCTGTTGGGAGTAAAGAAAAGAAAATACGCCCTACTGTCACTATTGGTAATATCAGTAATTATCACAGCTTTTACATTCGCGGTTAAAGTTACAAAGGTCCGGCCGGTGGCCGACCCCGGCAGCGTAACAACCCAGGAAGATAAGCCTATAGCGGTTAACTTAACCGGTAGCGACTCCAACCAAAGACCGCTTACTTACACCGTAGTAACAAAGCCCTCCCATGGAAGCCTGAGCGGGGCAATACCGAATCTGATTTATAAGCCGAATAAGGATTTTAACGGACAAGACAGCTTTACCTTCAAGGTCAATAACGGCCGAAGAGACAGTCATAAGGCAACCATATCAATTACTGTATCGCCTGTTAATGACGCCCCCAAAGCAATTGCTCAGTCCAGGACAACAAAAACAAATAAAACTATAGGCTTCACACTAACGGGCAGTGATGCCGACGGTGACGCATTGAATTTCATTATTTGTGCGGAACCCAAACACGGCGAACTCACATTTGATGCGAATTTTAAAACCAACGGAAGGTTATCCTATACACCTGAGCCTTATTTTGCAGGTTCGGATGTTTTTACTTTTAAGTCGAATGACGGCACCGTGGACAGCATATCAACAATGGTATCCATTAAAATAGCCTCGAATAAACCTCCTGTAGCAACTTCCGGTTCGATAACAACAGAGGAAGATAAATCTGTGGAAATCAACTTAACTGGTACTGACCCGGATAAGGACCAATTGACCTATAACATCGCAGAAGGCCCGTTACACGGGAAATTAGACGGCACAGCGTCTGATATGACTTATACGCCGGAACCGAACTATTATGGCCCGGACAGCTTCACATTTTATGCAAATGACAACCAGGCAAACAGTGAAAAGGCGACGATATCAATTAAAGTTTTACCTGCGAACGATGCTCCGAAAGCAAGTCCCCTCTCGGAAATAGCAAAAGCAGATAACCCCACATCGATCACATTAACAGGAAGTGATACTGACGGAGACCCGTTAAGATTCACTATTGGTACGGTACCAAAGTACGGAAAACTTACCCTCGATAAAAATTTCAGCACCAACGGAAAGTTGATTTATCAATCCAAATCCGGTTTCGAAGGCACAGACTCTTTCACTTTTACGTTGAATGACGGAAAAATGGACAGCGCTCCGGCGAAGGTATCTATCAATGTAAACCAGAACAGACCTCCTGTAGCAAAACCGGGCTCAGTAACAACAGAAGAAGACGCACCCGTAGCAATCAATTTAACCGGCACTGACCCGGATATGGACCCATTAACTTACAGTATAATAATGGCTCCATTTAACGGAAACCTGAGCGGGACAGAGCCAAACCTGACATACACACCCAAGAAAGATTTCAGTGGACTAGACAATTTTACCTTCAAGGTCAACGACGGCATATCAGACAGCGCTTATGCTACGGTGTTAATTAAAATTTCGCCATCTAACGACCCGCCAATTGCCCTTGGAAAGTCCGTAACGACCCAGGAGGACACCCCATTACCGATAAGTTTAGCGGCAAGTGACCTGGAAAATGACAGACTAACTTACAATGTACTAACAAAACCATCTCATGGCAGATTGATGGCCGGGCCGGCACCGACCCTGACGTACATACCGGAACCGAACTATTATGGCCCGGACAGCTTTGATTTTAAAGTCAGCGATGAAAACGCGGACAGTGAAAAGGCAACGATATCAATTACGGTCTCACCTGCGAATGACCCTCCCAAAGCAGCTCCTCAGTTGGAATCGACAAAAATACAAAAATCCTTATCGACCGCATTAAAAGGCATTGATGTCGATGGGGATTCATTGAA
The DNA here is from genome assembly GCA_050117705.1 of Phycisphaerales bacterium. Classification (GTDB taxonomy): domain Bacteria; phylum Planctomycetota; class Phycisphaerae; order Sedimentisphaerales; family Anaerobacaceae; genus NIOZ-UU13. Next base: position 2,964 of record JASFMF010000002.1, on the reverse strand, counting down.
TTTCATTATTTGCACGGAACCTGAATACGGCGAACTTACTCTTGACCCGGACTTCAACACCAATGGAAAATACATTTATAAACCCCAGCCTGCCTTCGAAGGCTCGGATGCTTTTACCTTTAAAGTTAATGACGGCACTTTCGAGAGCGCCCCGGCGACCGTATCTATCGATGTAACCCAAAATCGGCCTCCTGAAGCGAATCCTTATTCGGTAACCATCGATGAAGATGAATCCGTAGCGATTAACTTAACAGGAACCGACCCGGACAAAGACCAATTGACATATCATACTATAATGCCTCCATTCAACGGCAGACTGACCGGCACAGAGCCAAAGCTGATTTATACACCGAACAGAAACTTCAACGGATTAGACAATTTTACATTTAAAGTCAATGACGGCACCTCAGACAGCCCTTATGCTACGGTATTAATCACAGTTTCGTCAGTTAACGACCCTCCCACAGCCGTTGAAGACAGTGCGACGACCAATGAAGACACACCCATAGAAAATATCAATGTGCTGGCCAATGATTCGGACGTAGACAACATAAGGAGATATACGGACCTGGACACGTTCAGTTTAACCGACGTCAGCCAGAGCGCCAACAGCACGGTCACTATCAATCCCGACGGCACGCTGAACTACAGTCCCAACGCGAACTTCTGCGGCAACGACGTATTTACATACACAGTCACCGATAACAAAGGCCAAAGCAGTACCGGCACTGTGAACGTTACCGTCAACAAAATTAACGATAATCCTTCAATTACTTCAGAACCTGTAATTACAGCAGAAGCCGGCGAGCTGTATCAATACAAAGTTGAGGCCACAGACCCGGACGCGGAGGATACGCTGACTTACCACTTAGTTACCAAACCCGACGACATGACCATAAACTCCGCCACAGGATTGATAAAGTGGAACCCGACAGAGGCCCGGATTGGTACTAACCAGCAAGTAATGGTCAAAGTTATGGATAGCAACAGCGTTCCGGTTTCTGATACTCAACTATTCAGCATTCAGGTAAAAGCACCTCCGCCCAAAATGGCGACATTAACCGTAACAAACGGCTACAACCAAAGAAGCAGAAAAACATTGTCGGCGGAGGGCAAAATCGGCGCCGTCCAAAATAGCGATAACAGGCACGGAGAAATCAGCTTCGGCTCATACACATCTTACGATTTCTCGGATTTATCCATTCCGGCCGACGCCCAAATTCAGGCGGTTGTCATTCGCGTCGAGCATTACGAGGAAGAACGATTTACACAAGGCAAATTAGAATGGGCCGTAGGCACCGGCTGGCCGAATAAACCTGTAGAGTGGGCCTCAATAAATGCCTCGGTGCATAAAGGCAAATCCCGCGAGGCCGTAGATTCATGGGATGTTGCAGGAGTCACGGAAACACTTGAAAAAATAAATTCACTCCAATTGCACATCAGGAATAACGACCACATTGCCCGCAAAAGAACATTCATAGACCACGTAAATGTAATAGTCAAGTGGAAGTGACCTGATAGTACAATCCTCTTCCCTCTATGTAGCATGTGAAGCGTTTTCCGTGGTAATGGCAAATTCGCCGTCCCTGAAAGAGATGTCCTTCACCTGAACGCCCTTGATGCTCCTTTCATTGAGCAGCTTTTCAATATCGACGAAAACATTCGGATATTCGAGCTTCATACACGCCGGAATTTTCGGCCTAAGCAGCTCATTAAACCAGTTCACAGCCTTTTTCAGATAAGCGCTGATAATAGTAAGCTCAAAAACCGCGCTGTTATTATCGAAACGCACATATCTCAGCGAAGCGGGAATAAACGGCAAAACGAACAAGTTCGTTTTTATCACAAAATGTACGCTTTGGCCCTTGACTTTTATCCGTACAATATTAGGGGGCAAAAGGCCGTTGGAAATCAGAATTTCCACTAACTCTTCGAGACTAAAAGTTATACTCGCCATTATTACTCCGCATCGAATTTTCCGCCGTCTATCAATACTGACTGCTAAGCACACAAGCCCTTTACAAAAACAAAGGGCGAGCGAGCCGAAATACTGGGGAACCAGGATTCGGACCTGGACTAACTGATCCAGAGTCAGTCGTGCTACCGTTACACTATTCCCCAAAAAGCCGTTTACGCTCTAAAAGAAGGAGCAATTTTACCTTTTTTCTATATCGGCCACAACCGGTCAAAATAAAAATTTATTCCGACCCAAAAAACCTTTCAAATAGAATCCCGCTTACTTTATATTCTACCGGCTAATATTGCAAGAAAATTAAAGGCAAACAACCCGGGCGATATCCGGAGCCGGCGAAAAAGTAAAGATAAATCTGGCACTTTGACAGAACATTCATTAAGATGTCCGGTACATCATAAGGCCGAACCGTATACAATGAAAACTCTGAACAAGGCCCCGCCGGCATTGTATAATAATTAACACTATATGATAAGGAATCGCTAATGGAGTACGACCAGCCGATATTAGATGTCGAGTACGGCACAGATATTACTATTGTCACGCTTAACCACGAGAAAATCCTCGACGAAGAACAATTAAGCGAATTACAGGAATACTTCCAGCCAATCATTAAGAAGAACGATAATAAAACGATAATACTTAACTTCAACAATGTAAAATTTATGACCTCGTCTTTCCTTGGCGTTCTCATCGTAGTCCATAAAAAAGTATGCGAGCTTGGCGGCCGGATTGAGCTGCGCAACCTCGACCCGAAAATACGCAAGATATTCGAAATCACACGGCTCACGAAGGTCTTCGATATATCATAAAATCGTATAGTGCTCGAAAGATTCAACTTCATGGATTCATTGAAACCGGTTTTTAAATGGAGTAGAAATTTTAAGAGAAACGGATTATGAAAGAATTTAGTTGTGATACCGAGATTTTCGAATTCGTAATTGCCAAAGAGGTCGAAGCCTATTATTTCTACCTCGCACTGGCACGATACG
>JASFMF010000001.1:0-25388 GCA_050117705.1 Phycisphaerales bacterium | reverse complement strand
CTTTTAAAATTCAAAGCTCATGACAAATGCGGTTTGGCATTCAAAGCTATCGGCATCGCAGTAGCAAAGTGATTCTCGACGGTTGCAGCCTTGGTTGCAGCCTTGGTTGCAGCCTTGGTTGGTTGCAGCCTTGGTTGATCGAATTCTCTTGACGGTTACGGTCTTAAGCTAATGCTCTTAACTATTACGGTCTTTTAAAATTCAATACTCTTGACAGTTGCAGCCTTTGCGGCACATTCGATACTTAACGGTGAAAGGTTAATAAAACCGTTGATAGTATCGGTCGCGTAAAGCGAACCGGCCGGTTTTTAAAATCACTCTCCCCCCGGACTATCTGAGACCAGAATCAACCTGATTTTCAATAGAAATAACCACTAAGAGCCGCAACTGTCAAGAGTTTAATCAAAGAAAGGTTAAATTAATGACAGCTATAGCTTTACAAACGTATCAAACCAATCCCATCCGAAATCAAGTATTTTTCGCAATTCCAAGAACATTGGCTTTAAGAAGCGATATTTCCGATAGGCTCTTTCGCCTAATGTCGATTTTGTATTCGGCGTTCGGCGACGACGGTCATATCGAATATAAAATAGCGACGCTTTCAAAGCTGCTGAACAAATCCATCCGGTCAACCAAAGAGGTGGTCAAGGAGGCGGTTAGAAAAGGCCTCATTATCATCAAATCAACCGGCCGGTCCTTAGTGTTCAAACTGGTCGAAAACCCGCCCATCAGGGAGGCGGAAACCCGCACTTCAGAAGTGCGGAAATCCGCACTTCCTATTCCTTTTATAAAAGAAAGGGAAAAAAGAAAGTTAAACCCACCCCCCGAACCGCCTCAAAAACAGCCCCCTAAACCACCCATCGCGGAGTCGAATTCGGCTACCGCTGACTGTCTTAAAAAACTCAGAAATAAAATCCCGGCTAGCGTGAACCAGAATATCAGTAATACGTTTCTTACGATCGGAATCGATAAAAACGGGTTTGATTATATGGCTTGGCTCGCCGATGAGTGTCGGGACAAACCGAACCCGGTCAAATATTTTTGTAAAGGGGTTCACCATAGGGAAGAATTTAACAAATACGATCGGAAAACCGTAAGGGAAGGCGAAGCCGAAGCCGTAAGGGAGCATAAGCGGTACAAACGGGATTTAAAAACGCTGATAGAGTGTATAGGGAAAAGATTTGTTGACAAAAATCCTTAACATAACAGATAATTAAATCAAAAAAAGGGTTGATTCTTATGGGCTCCAACATGCAACGAACCATTACAGAGCAAAAAAAACTCGGAAGGGTCTGCGGCATAGTTGAGCGTTTCTGCCATAATCGAAAAGCACAACCCGGCCATCGATCCGATCTTTACAACATCTTCGACCTATTGGCAATGCATCCCCGCCAGGGCATTATCGGCATTCAATGCTGCGGTTCTGATTTCTCGGCTCATTATCGCAAAATCACGGAAGAATATGCGGACAACGCACTTTGCTGGCTGGCATCCGGCAGAGGCCGCACCCATATTGAAATATGGAGCTGGCGCAAAATCCTAAAAAAGCGCGGCGGCAAACTGCGTATCTGGTCGCCTCGAATCAAACGGATATCTTACAATGACCTTAAAGGATATTATCGAGCGGACGCGGACACCGAAGCCGCCTGAAGCGACTTATATGATTATCTGTCTAGGGTCGGCTATCAAGTGCTTAAAGTGCGGCATGATATCTTATAACGAGTATGACGTTAGGCACAAATACTGCGGATATTGTCATGAATATCACGAACCGTTTTAAAAAGGCATGCTTTATATGCTATTACTTTAGCTTTGCCGATTTCGACCGGTGGTGTGCTCATCCTAAACACCATCAAAAAATTGAAAACGAGTATCTGGCCTATAACGATTGGGTCGATATGTTCGAAAAATCAGCTGATTTTATAAAAAAACTACCGATGGAAGACACCTTGAAGATGAAAAATGACATTCACGATTAAAGACGTTCTTTATATCGTAGGCTGGGCCGCTTCGGTTATCGGTATATTTTTGGCATTTAAAAATGAATTATATAATCTGAAAAATCAGCAAAAAAAAGAGCACAGCATTATTTGGCAGGAAAGCGGCCGGCTGAATATCGTCGATCATAAAGCTTGCAGGGAATACCGGGATCTGATCTGGCAAAACATGCGCAAAAGCGATAGCGCTATCGATAGAATGTCGGCCAGGTTGGAGGCCATGAACGAAAATATAATCCGCATACTAGTAAAGCTGGAACTAAACGGCAAAGTTAAAAAGGAATGACAAATGGGCACAAAATGGGTCGTTCCATCAAGAAAAGAATTGGACGAGATTGTTGAAGATAAAAATCAAATTGAGAGTATAAAAATTAAAATTACAGCTAAATTGATCGAATCCATGATCGGAACGGTCCCGAAAAACAAAAAGATTTTTACCGATTACGTTCAAAATAAAATGGGTGAATTTCAAGGTCACCCAATAAAAACAGCAGCGGAAATGAACGAAGAAATCGAGTCCGTCTCGGATGCCTGCGAAAAGACGGCTACCGGATTTCATAATGATGTTTTTGGCGTCTTTATATTTAATTATATGATATTGGGAAATATTAAAGCCAATATCTATTGCCTTACGGCAAATGGATTTTGCAAGGTTTTAGCATATAAAAAAAGCACGGATTTATTTGTAAAGATAAACCCGCGTAAAATTAGATTTTACCGCGATGATGAAGAGCATCCGATCCAATATGCCGATAATACCATCGAGCGGTCGATCAGAGCACAGACACCTAAAGGCGATCGGGTTTTTCTGGGCAAAGGCGATGTGATCAATAGAAATTCGAAATTTAAATTTGAAGTTCAATTATTTAAAAATGACAAGGGATTAACGCCGGAAGTATTAGTCGAGGCTTTAAAATTTGGCAAATATAATGGTCTGGGCCAATGGCGCGGCTCGGGCGGTTATGGTAAATATAAGCTATTGTCCGTTAAATATATAAAGTGACGGTAACCTCATGTTTAAGTAACGTGACGTATTATGCAGTAACGTCCGGTTATAGTCTTGTTAAGGTTTGGTAATGTCAAGTATTATATTGTTTCGGTCTCGTTCAGTAGAGTTCCGTGATGGTTTGGTGTAGCCAGGTGTTGTGATGGTATTGTAAGATAGCGTAAACTGTGATGGTATTGTAATGTGGAGTATCGTGATGGTTTGGTTCACTACAGTAAAGTATGGTTAGAGTAAATCGTAACGGTTCGGTTTAGTCAAGTTTAGTTATGACAAAAGAAATAAAAATAAAATGTAAAGCCGCAGACGGCTTAGAGATAATTGAGCTTGAAGCTTTTCAGGGCGAGCTTAAAACCATTTCGGACGACGAGCTTGAAAAGCTCAAGAAATCGATTTTAAAGTACGGCTTTTCGTTTCCGTTATTCGTATGGAAAAATAAAATTCTGGATGGTCACCAGCGGCTAAAGGCCGTCAAGCAGCTTGTATCTGATGGTTATAAAATCAAGGGTAATGAGCTTCCGGTGGTGCGGATCGAGGCGAAAAACGAGAAAGAGGCTGCGGAAAAGCTGCTTTTAATCAATTCACGTTATGCCAAGATCGATCAGGAAGGTTTTCAGGTTTTTACTTTTGATTTTGATATCGATATTCCCGAGATAGGCAATTTTATCGATATTCCCGAAATTATTATAGGTGAATTAGATGATGATGCTGTCGATCCTAATGCCGAATGGGACGGAATGCCTGAATTTAACCAGGAAGACGATGCTCCGTATAAAAGTTTGATCGTACATTTTGAAAATGAAGATTATTTTAAAGATTTTTGTCTTTTAATTAAACAAGTCGTTAGTGATGACGCTAAATACATTTATCATCCGAAAAAAATTAGGGATGATGTTAAATCCGTAGCTTATAAAGATGAATCCTGAATACCCGATCCATATCCCGTCTAAAGGACGCTATGAAAAACGTCTTACGAGCGATTATTTATCAATAATGAAAGTAAAATATCATTTAATCATCGAAGATCAGGAATATAAAAAATACAAGCTTTATACTAAAGATAATCCGTTCGTCAAATTGGTTATATTAGATAAAAAATATCAAAAAAATTATGACGCTTGCTGTAAATTGGAAGACAATGAAAGCCGTGGATCGGGACCGGCAAGAAATTTTATTTGGGATTACAGTATCTCTAACGGCTTTGATTATCATTGGATAATGGATGATAATATCAGGAATTTTAGACGCTTGAATAATAATAAACGTCAATATGTAAGAGACGGCACGATTTTTAAATGTATAGAGGATTTCATTAAACGTTATGAAAACGTAGCGATGGGCGGCCCTAATTATGTAATGTTTATTCCCGATAGATCTAAAAAACCGCCATTTACACCTAATACTAGAATATATTCCTGTAATTTTATTAGAAACGATGTTCCGTTTCGTTGGCGTGGTCGTTATAACGAGGATACCGATTTATCGATTAGAATGATGAAAGCCGGCTGGTGTACTATACTTTTCAACACTTTTTTACAGCAAAAATTAACGACTCAAAAAATGAAAGGCGGTAATACGGATGAAATTTATGCCGATGGAACACTAGAAAAATCAAAAATGATAGCGAGATTGCATCCCGATTGTACTAAGGTTGTCTGGAGATTCGGACGCTGGCATCATTATACGGACTATAGAAAGTTTAAAAAAATAAAACTTAAAAAAAGAAAAGATTCGAAAATAGAGCCGGGGATAAATGATTATGGGATGAAACTTGTAAGAGTCGCAAACTCCTGAATTTACATAACATTTATTACAGATAAAAAGATGGCAAAGAAAAAAGCGAAAAAAGGTAATCTTACGATAGGCCAGATAGAGCGTGCTTTAATCAAGTCTAACGGGCTTGTCACTAAAGCCGCGGCTATTTTAGGTGTAACGCACCCGGCTATCGTTCAACGCATTAAGCGAAGCCCTAAACTTCAACGAGCAAGGGATAAAATAAACGAAACGCTGTTGGATGCCGCTGAAAATACGGTTCATACTAAATTTGCCGCTGAAAAAAACCTGACGGCAGCTATTTTTTTTCTTAAAACCAAAGGTAAACATAGAGGATATGTAGAAAAGCAAGAAATTATAGGTGATCTTGATTGTAATATTAGAATCGAAAAGATAGAGCGTGTCATTATCGATCCGAACCCCATTGAAGAAATCCCGCATAAATCCGCCGCACCGGTTATAATCAAAATCAATGACGATTAGAGGCACCACCTTAAGCTTCCAAACTCCCCGTTGGGCCAAACCCCTTACAGCTAAAAGAGCCAATTATCGCGCCGCTTACGGCGGCAGATCATCGGGCAAATCCTGGTTCTTTTCCGAAATGCTGATCGAACGCTGCGTGGCCGAAAAAACGGATTGCGTCTGTATCCGTGAAGTTCAAAAGGATCTGCGCCACAGTATGAAGCGGGCCATTGAAACGATAATAGACCGGGAAGGCTTATCGTCGCTGTTTCGAGTTTTAAAAAATGAAATTCATAACCCCAACGGCGGCATAACCATATTCCAGGGCATGCAGCACCATAACAGTGAGAGTATTAAATCACTTGAAGGCTTTGATATAGGCATAGTTGAAGAGGCCCAGAATCTAAGTCAAAACAGCCTTGATTTACTCAGACCTACGATTAGACGGAAAGAAAACAGCGAGCTTTGGTTTATTTGGAATCCCCGTTATCCTGAAGACCCGGTAAATAATTTTTTCCGGGCCGCAAAACCGCCGCCGGGCACTATTCTGGTAAACTGTAATTATTGGGACAATGTCTGGTTTCCGCAGCCAAGCCGCGAAGAAATGCTGTATGACCGGCAAAGAGATTATGAAAAATATTTACATGTCTGGTGCGGAGAATACGTACAGAACGCTGAAGCCAAAGTTTTTAAAAACTGGAAAACAGAGGATTTCGATACGCCGGATGATGCCATGTTCCATTTCGGGGCCGATTGGGGTTTTGCCAATGACCCTACGGTATTAATCAGGAGCTTTGTTATCGGTCGTAAGCTTTATATTGATTACGAAGCCTGGCAAGTGGGCTGCGAGATCCTTGACACGCCGGACCTGTTCGGGACCATACCGGAGTCGGACGAATGGCCGATCATAGCGGACAGCGCCAGGCCGGAAACGATCAGCCATTTAAATAAAAACGGTTTTAAAAAAATATATGCGGCAAAAAAAGGCAAAGAAAGCGTTAAAGAGGGCATCGAATTCTTAAAATCGTATGATATCGTTATCCATCCGAGATGTCGGCATGGAATAGATGAATTTCAGCATTATAGCTATAAAGTCGATAAAGACACCGGCAAAGTGCTTCCTGTAATCGACGATAAGTGCGAGAATCATGTCATCGACTCACTTAGATACGCACTTGAGGGTCAAATGCGAGCCGCAAGGAATAAACGCAAAACAAACGTAACGCCGATCAAGACCAAATCATATTTTAATTGACGTGATCTATCAAATTGATTTATAAAATAAATAACACCTACCCGGCACTTTTCTAAAAATGTTGCCGAGGCCGTGATTGACGCGGCTCATATCTAAAATAAAACCCAATATACATAACCGGGGGCGTAAATGCCCAGGACCGACGTACATCAAACAGCACTAGCTCAATTTGACCGTATCCAGGACGCCGTTTGGGAGGAGCGTGAACAATGCCTTTCAGACCGGCGTTTTTACTCTATTGCCGGCGCGCAGTGGGAAGGCGATCTCTGTAAACAATTCGAGAATCGCCCGCGTTTTGAAGTCAATAAAGTTCATCTGTCGGTTATCCGCATCATCAACGAATACCGCAACAACCGCATCACGGTTGATTTTGTTGCAAAGGACGGTAAAGAAGACAGCCTGGCCGATACCTGCGACGGTAGATACAGAGCCGACGAACAGGACAGCAACGGTCAGGACGCCTACGACAACGCCTTTGAGGAGGCCGTCGGTGGCGGTATCGGGGCATGGCGGCTGGTTACCTGTTACGAAGACGAAGAGGACGACGAAAACGAATATCAACGTATTGCCATCGAGCCCATCTATGACGCCGACAGCTCCGTATTTTTCGATCTCAACAGCAAAAAGCAGGACAAAAGCGATGCTAATCATTGCTTTGTGATCAGATCGATTTCACGCGACGCTTATATCGAAGAGTACGATGACGACCCGGTTAGCTGGACCAAGGATATCGATAGCAGCGAATTTGACTGGGTCACCCCTGATGTCGTCTATATCGCCGAATATTACGTCGTGGAAAAAGTTCCCAAAACAATCGAGATCTGGGAAAGCCTGGACGGCGAAGAAAGCCGCTACAGTGAAGATGATTTCGAGCACGATGAAAATCTGTTCGAAATGCTGACCGCCACCGGAAGCCGCAAGGTCAGGGATAAGACGGTCAAAAAAAACAAAGTTCATAAATATATTCTAAACGGCGACCATGTCATCGAGGACTGCGGCTATATCGCCGGTAGTTGTATCCCCATCGTTCCGGTTTACGGGAAACGATGGTTTATCGATAATATCGAACGCTGTATGGGGCATGTGAGGCTGTGTAAGGACGCCCAGCGGCTTAAAAATATGCAGCTTTCAAAGCTGGGCGAGATCAGCGCATTGTCTACGATCGAAAAGCCGATTTTAACCCCGGAACAGATCGCCGGTCACGCAGACATGTGGGCGGACGACAATATTAAAAACTATCCCTATTTGTTAACCAATCCCGTCATCGACATGAACGGCAACATTCAACCAACCGGTCCGTTGGGTTATACCAAAGTTCCGCAAATCCCCCCCGCCATGGGGGCCCTGCTTCGAATCACCGAACAGGACATGCAGGATATGCTGGGAAATCAGCAGGCCGGAGAAGAGATCACGCCGAATGTAAGCGGTAAAGCCATCGAGCTGATCCAGAACAAGCTGGACATGCAGAGTTTCATCTATATGTCCAACATGTCCAAAGCCGTCAAACGATCCGGCGAAATCTGGCTTTCGATGGCTAAAGAAGTTTATGTGGAAGAAGACCGTAATCTAAAGATCGTAACCCCTCAAAAGGATATTGATTCCATCAAACTGATGGAGCCGACGGTAAATCAGGAAAGCGGCGCGGTCGAGTATAAAAATGATTTTTCACGCGCCAAATTCGATTTAACGGTCTCAGTCGGTCCCTCTACCGCTTCCAAGCGCGCCGCCACCGTCAGGGCTTTAACCGGAATGCTGCAAATGACGGCCGATCCGTCCGACCAGGCCGTTATCACAGGTCTGGCGATGATGAACATGGAAGGCGAGGGGATCGATGAGATCAGACAATACTACCGTAAAAAGCTGATTAATATGGGCGCCATCGAGCCCAACGAAGAAGAGGCCAAAGAGATCCAGGCGCGCCAACAGGCCCAGGCGCAACAGCCCGACCCAAATCAGCAATACTTAGCGGCGCTTTCCGCCGAGAGCATGGCCAAGGCCGAAAAAGCAAAGGCGGATACGCAATTGACCGCCATGAAAGCCCAGCAATCGCAGGTCGATACGATTCATACCGCCGCAAGAGCGGAAGAGACCCGCGCCAAAACCGCGCAGATAATGTCCGAAATGGACACTAAATCCCAACGCGCCGTCGTTGAGAATATAAAAGATCTAACCCAGATCGAACAGCAAAAGGCCCCCACTGCGCCCAGTCAGTGAGAAAGGTTGCTGATATGACAATAGAAGAGAATGAACAAGATCAATCAAATGATCTTGAACAAGAAATAGAAACCGACCCCCCCGCCGGTGAAGAAGAAGCCGGTTCGACGGAAGGCGAAGAAAAAGAGCCTGAATCCGAGCCGTCTTCTTCACAACAAGACGAGGAGGAAGAGGAAATAGAGGTTAGTTTAGGCGAAGAAAGCGACGAGACCGAATCCGGCCTCATTACGGATTTGAGACAACGCCATCGCAAGCTTAAACAAAAATATCGAAAAACCCAGTACGAGCTTGACCAGTTAAAAACACCACAAACAGAGATTGCCGATGAGCCGGGACCGAAGCCGACTTTAGAGGCGTGTGATTATGACAGCGATGAGTACGACAAGAAGATCAGCGCATGGTTTGATAAAAAGCACCGGGCCGAAGCGGCGCAAAAAGAGGCGGCCGCACGGGCTGAAAAGGAAAAAGTCGAGTCACAGCGGATCTATCGCAATTACGAAGAACGGAAAAACAGTCTGAAAGTAAAAGACTTCAGCGAAAGCGAAGATGCCGTTACCGACGCCTTAAGCATCACGCAACAAAATATCATATTGTGCGCGGCTAAAAAGCCGGAGCTGATCGTATATGCGCTAGGAAAATCCCCGGCGAAAATGGAAGAGCTGTCAAAACTGAACGATATACAGTTTGCCATGGAACTGGCGCGATTGGAGGACAATCTCAAAGTGGGAAAAAGAAAACCGAAAACCAGACCGGAAAAAACAGTTAACGGAACCGGAACACTATCCGGGACGACCGACCGAACGCTGGAACGCTTGCGCGAAGAAGCGGCGAAGACCGGCGATATGAGTAAGGTTCATCAATATAGGCGTAAAAAAAGGCGGGCGGCGGCCGGGTAAAATAAAGGAAGAAAACAATGAGTGACTTCAGCAAAGAGGAAAGAGTCGCGTTTGAAGACATTTTAGAAGGATTCGAGGACGCCCTGGTCATTTCCCGCAACGTCTCCAAATACAACGTCGAAGACACCATGAGCGAGCGGGCCAATGACATTATCTGGCGGCCCATGCCCTATATCGGCGTTACTTACGACGGAACCGACCAAACCGCCAATTTCCAGGATTATACTCAGCTCTCCGTACCGGCTACGCTCGGTTATGAAAAGAGTTTTCCATGGATCATGACGGCTAAAGAGCTGCGCGACAAACTACAGGAAAAGAGATTAGGCGAAGCCGGCTATCAGAAACTTGCCAGCGATATCAATGTGGCCGTTACCAATGTCGCCAGTTTACAAGGTACCTTAGTCGTTGATGTCGCTACCGCCGCCACCGGGTTTGACGATGTCGCCGAGTTTGAAGCTATCATGAACGAAAGCGGAGTACCTCAAATGAATCGTTATGCCGCCCTGTCTACTCGTGACTATAACAATATGGCTTCAAATTTAGCCGACCGCGGAACGGTTCAGGGGAAAGTACTGGCCGCCTACGAAAAGGCTCGCATTGGTCAACTGGCCAGCTTTGACACCTATAAACTGGACTACGCCTATCGTCTGGCCGCCGGAACCGCAACCGGGATTACCGTCAACGGCGCTAATCAATATTACACGCCTCAAGCCACCAGCACGGCTGCGACCGGCGAAACAAGCAACGTAGACAACCGCTATCAAACCCTGGCAATTGCCGCTACGGGCACCCTGGCCGCCGGAGATTGTTTTACCATCGCCGACGTTTACAATGTCCACCAGGTCACCAAACAGTCTACCGGTCAGCTCAAGACTTTCCGCGTCATTACCGGAGGCGGAACCGGAAATATCGTCATTTCACCACCCATAATCAGTGGAGACGGCGGAACCGATGCCGAACTCCAATATCAGAATGTCGATTCCACACCGGCTGACGGCGCAACCATTACGCTGCTGAACATCGCCGCCGCCTATGTTAATCCCTTCTGGTATCGTGACAGTATTGAGATAAGACCGGGGCGCTACGCCGTACCGACCGGATCGGGCGCGGCCGTCATGCGGGGAACCACCGACAACGGCCTGGAAGTCGTCTGGCAAAAATTTTACGACATCAACACCATGAAGATTAAATACCGTCTTGATTGTACGTTCGGCGTAACTTGCCTTGCTCCTGAAATGACGGGCATCGGAATTTTTTCACAAACTTAGAGGGCTTGTAAAATGCCGTTAAAAAAAGGCTACAGCAAAAAAAGTATCTCGCAGAACATAAAAACGGAAATCAAATCGGGTAAAAAGAGGAGCCAGGCTGTAGCCATTGCTCTTGAAACCGCGCGGCGCGCTAAGAAGAAAGCTAAAAAGAAAAAATGAAAAAAGAAATGGTAAAGATTTACCGGCGCTCGAGCCCGCGCACGGGTAAAGATTACGACACGCGCTCGATATTGAAAACAGATCTAAAGATGCATTTAGCAAGAGGGTGGATAGTTAAACCGCCAAAGCCGGGCGAAGCACCGGAACAAAAATTAAGCCGGGACGAAATCATTTCGCCGGCCGACATCAGCGACCAATTAAAAGAGGCGATCAAAAAAGACAGCGGCCCGCTTAGAGCAATTGCGGCGCGTCATGGCGTTAGTTTTAATTCCGCCCAGAAAATACGGGCAGGTAAACTATGAGTTGGACGAAAAGACAATTCGTGCGCCAGGCGTTTTCCATGATCGGTTACGCCGATTACGATTACGATTTACAGCCGGAACAATTACAAAATGCCCTTTATATTCTCGATTCGATGCTTTCGACCTGGAGCGCCAAAATGGTACCATTGGCGTATCCCGTCCCAGAATCGCCGGAAGACAGTGATTTGGACGATGAAAGCAACGTTCCCGACAGAGCAAACGAGGCAATATACCTCAATTTGGCATTAAAAATCGCACCGTCACTGGGCAAAACCGTATCACCCGACCTAAAAGCGTCTGCTTGGTACGCCTACAACAATCTGTTGTCATGGGCATTGAGCAATCCGCGTGAAATGAACATGCCCGATACCATGCCGCGCGGCGCGGGCAACAAACCATGGCGTTTTAACAGCGATGAATATCTGGAGCAAACCGCCGATCCGTATCCACCATGGGGAGAGACATAAATGTATATTAAGAATTTAACGGCGTTGGACAGTTTAACGGCGGGAGACAATATCGCCGTCGGAAGTAGTACCAACGGAGATGACCGCAGGGCGGCGTTATCCGTATTACTATCATATATACAGAGTAATTTAACTATAGTGGATTTAGCGGCTTTTGCCGAATACACGACGCAATACGCCGCCCCATCGGCCACCGGCCAAAGCATACAAGTTACGGACAGCGACGACAATATCCATCTTATTATTACTCCGGTTGCCGGTTACGCCGCCATGACGATCGTTCTGCCCACCTCTACAATTTGTATCGACAAGCAGGATATTCTGGTCAATTGCACCGAGGCCGTAACCACTTTGACGATAGACGGTAACGGAAGCACCGTCGCCGGTGAGCCGACGACTTTAGCGGCAGACGCCTATTTCAGATTAAAATACGACCTTCCCGGGACCACCTGGTATCGGGTCGGATAAGGAGAAAAACAAAAAATGACACAAGTAATTATCTACCCTTACGGTACCAAAAAAGTTACCGTTCCCGTCGGTCAGTATATCATTATAGCGGCCTATGAGGGCGACGCCAAAGTCTATTTGGGCGTATCCGATCCCAACATGCCGACCGTCTATAGTTACTATTCGACCGTCACCAATACGGAAAGCACGCTGGGAACCTGGTCCAGTGCTCAAGACGTTCGTATCGAAGCCGGACCCGGACAAGTATACTACAATGTCGGCGCGAGCCCGACCATCAGTTTACCCACGCCGAATACTTTAGCCGGTACCGGAGATCCTTTTGCCGTAAACGGCGAGGCCGGAACTCAAGGCGGGGCCGTTAACGTAACCGGAGGAACCTCATCTACTTCCGCCAACGCCGGAGGAGCCGTTGCGATAACCGGAGGGACTCCCGGAGCGACCGGAGCAGGCGGCGCGGCTTCCGTTACCGGTGGAGCCGGTGGTTCTACATCGGGAACCGGTGGCGCATCATCGGTTACCGGAGGAGCGGGAACGGCCGGAAACGCAACCGGAGGAGCGGCTTCGGTTACCGGTGGAGCCGGTCAGGGAAGTGGTACCGGCGGCGCGTTAAGTGCGGCCGGAGGATCCGGAGGAACAACCGGTACCGGGGGAACAGCTAGCCTCACCGGTGGAGCGGGCGGTGCGACCAGTGGCGCGGGCGGGGCAACCGCTGTCGCCGGTGGAGCCGCCAGTTCAGGAAACAGCGCCGGTGGGGCTGTCAGTGTCGCAGGCGGCGCCGGATCAGGGACCGGAGACGGCGGCGCTTCATCTGTAACCGGTGGCGCATCGGGCTCTGGTGCGACCGGGGCGGGCGGAGCATCATCAATTACCGGCGGAGCGGCGAGTTCCACTAATGGAGCCGGTGGAGCGGTATCCGCAACCGGTGGCGCCGGAGCAGGGACAGGCGCGGGCGGCGCGATATCTACCATAGGAGGCGCGGCAGGCGCGACCGGTACGGGCGGCGCGGTTACCATTACATCGGGTGCCGGTGGAGCCACTTCAGGTGTTTCCGGGGCCGTCGCCGTATCATCGGGCTCGACAACCGCCGCAAGTGCTACCGGGGCTGTCAGTATCGGGAGCGGCGCAGGAGCCGCAAGCGCAGCCGCTACGGCCGGAGGCGCTTCTGGAACGCTTACAGTATCGACCGGGGCGGGCGGAGCAAATACCGGTGGTGCTACCGGTGAAGCCGGAGGTGCAGGCGGCGCTATGACCGTCAGTACCGGAGCCGGTGGCGCCACCAATAGTACCGGAGCCCATGACGGAGGCGCCGGTGGTGATTTAGGCATTACGGCCGGAAACGGCGGCGCCGCATCGGCCGGAACCGGTGATGGTGGGGACGGTGGAACCATCACTTTGACTCCCGGAACCGGGGGCGCCACGACCGGAGGAGCCGTTGGGGCGATCGGGCAGGTAAAAGCGGCCGGTTTATTCGCCTTAAATACCGCGCAAGTGCTGGATATGTCCGACGCTACCGTACAATTGACGGTCGATCCGGGTTCCACGGCCGGAACCGTTTTAACATCCAACATTATGATGGTGGACCCCAATAGCTCCGGCGCCGGTGAAGATCTGGAATTACCACCGGAAGCCGATGTTCCGGGGGTCGTACTTTGGATTTATAACACCGGCGGAGAAAACATAGTTGTAAAAGACGATTCCGGTGGAACAACCGTTGATACAATTGCCACCACGGAATTCGGTTTCTTCTTTTGCGACGGAACCGCTTGGCACGGAATGAACGCAGCTTAAATATGCAGATACCAATCGTCAACGGAATTTATGCTTCGGAAGCCGCGGATATTCGGCAAAAATATCCTTATAACATGATGCCGGTACCGTTAAATCACGGCATCAGCACCGGATATCTGCGGCCCGTTGACGGAGTTTCATCATTTGACGACGCCGAATTCATTGCCGGGGGTGATGATCGGGGCGGAATCAATTGGGATGATTATTGCTATAGGGTCAGAGCAAACAGCCTTGTCCGGGTCGATCCTTTAGGAAATACTTATTTGATCTCCTTTTCACCGGGTGGCTCTTACGGTAACGTAGCCGGCTCCGATCACGTTCAGATGACCTATAGTTTTGATTATCTGGCAATTGCTTCAGGGGGAAATCTTTATCTATACGGCGGACCCGATGCCGCCGCTCCCGCTAATTCCATTCAGCAGGTTACCGACAGCGATCTAGGAACGGTATTGGATGTCATTTACATCGACGGCTATTTTATGACGACCGACGGCTCGTTTTTGGTGGTGACCGATTTAGGCGACCCGTTTTCAGTCAACAGCTTAAAATACGGTTCTTCCGAAATCGATCCCGATCCGGTGGTGGGGTTGTTAAAACTGAATAACGAGGCCTATGCCGTCAACCGCTATACCATCGAAGCGTTTTATAATAAGGGTGGGGCATTGTTCCCTTTTGCCCGTATCGATGGGAGCAGAATGTATCGCGGTGCTGTTGGAACGCATGCCAAATGCATTTTTATGGATCAAATCGCATTTTTAGGCAGCGGTAAAAATGAAAGTCCATCTATATATTTGGGTCGCAATGCTCAAACCCAAAAAATAGCCACCCGTGAGATCGATTTGATATTACATGAATATACCGAAGACCAACTCAAGAATACGGTTTTAGAGGTCAGATCGGGAGATAATTTTGATCATTTATGGGTACGGCTAACCGACAAAAACTTGATCTATGACGGTATCGCCAGCGCGGCCACGGGAGTCCCGATTTGGTTTATTACCGATACCGGCCCCAAAAACTTATGCTGGTGCTATGACAAATGGATCGTCGGTAACACTACCGGGCAGTTAGGTTATTTAAATAGTGATATTTCAACCAACTGGAACCAATCCCGCAATTGGGATTTTCAAACACGGATAATCTATAACGAAGGTAAAGGCGCTATTATTCACCGGTTGGAACTGGTAGGTTTGCCGGGACGCAATGTATTGGGAACCGAGCCCTATATTTATACGTCTTATAGTTTAGACGGTGAGACCTGGTCCAATGAAAAAATGATCAGCGCGGGCCTTCAGGGCGACCGCACCAAACAATTGGTCTGGCTTCAACAAGGCCCGATTAGAAATTATCGCATCCAGCGGTTTAGAGGAAACAGTGACAGCCATATAGCCTTTGCCAGGTTGGAGGCCCAGATAGAAGGATTGGAATATTGACCGAAATATTGCCTCCGAACAGACAGCAATTATCGGAATTTATCCCAAACCATGAAACGATCAGAAGGTTTGAGATACTCTTTCGCATGGTGGGTGAAGATTTACCGGATGCTATCGCCAATAATAGCGACACGGCGCTTAGCGTCGCCAATAGCGCTTTGGCATTGATCAGCGATCTTATCAATGATTTTTCAAGCGATTTAGCAGCCGTCGAGGCTAAAACCAATATCACGCCGGAATATGATTTTGACGATATCCGGTTTTACTGTCACGCGATATGATTCAATACAAACAATTGGTTCAGGCGCGGGAGAACTCCACAAACGCCGCCAGTATTTATGCCAATTCAAACGATACGCGCCAGGCGCAGTTATTTATAAAGATCGCCAATGTCTCCACCACGAACGCTTATTGTAGATTGTTTAACGATGATAGCGGATCTACGTTCGATCAATCAACGGCGATTTTTTATGACTTTCTGATTCGCCCGGGAGAAACGCTGGAAATAGATCATGTGCTGGTAAACAATACAAGCGCACGGATCGGATATCGCAGCAGTGTCGCCAATGCGTTAACCATAACGGTATACGGGATCATAGATTTGATATGAGCAAATTAGTCCAAAGTTATCCCATCATCTATCAGATACAAGATGCTTTAAGCGGCACCGACAGCGCCTTTGTAATTAAAGGCGTTACGGTCGGAGAAAATCCGGACGGAGACTATATCGATTTCGGTTCGACGCTAAAGGGAAACCAGGTCGTTTCGCTCGAAGAGATCGGCGATATTTCGGCACTAGACGCCTTTAACCGGCTTCGAGTCAGCAATCCTTATACGATTTTTGACAGTAAACAGCTCTATGATAAACAGCCGCTTCTATTCGATGAAAACACGGGGGGAAGCGCAACTTCGGTTCATTCTACGACCCATGCCAGAGTTCGCATGACGGTAACGGCATCGGCATCCGATTACGTTATCAGACAAACCAAACAGCGCTTTAATTACCAGCCCGGTAAAAGTTCTCTGATATTTTTTACCTTTCTGGGCGATCAGGATACCGGCGTTACCAAACGGGCCGGTTTTTTTGACGGTACCGGCGTCAATTATCTGACACCGAACAACGGTATATTTTTACAGATCGACGAGAGTAATGTCTCCTGGAATATCTGTAAAAACGGAAGTACGACCGAAACCGTAAATCAATCGAGCTGGAATAAAGACGTCATGGATGGGACCGGAAGCTCGGGTATAAATCTGGATCTCGGCGCGGTACAACTAGGCGTAATCGATTTTGAATATCTGGGAACCGGCACGGTCAGGGTCGGTTTCGTCGTCGATAAAAAACTGATCTATGTTCACCATTTCAACCACAGTAACGATTCAAGCTTTACTTCAGTTTACATGTCCACCCCCAATCAGCCTATACGATACGATATTCAAAGCGATGGAACCGGAGGCGGATATTTTGATCATATCTGCTCCACATCGATGAGCGAGGGCGGGGTGGAGGAGACCGGCGTCACCCACACCATTGATACTGAAAATACTCATTTAGACGCCGACACCACCGACACGCCTTATGTGTTATTGGCCTTACGGCTTAAAACCACCCATTTGGATCTTACTATTATACCGTCATTTATCAGCATGATCAGCGAGACCAACGACGATTTCAGGTGGTCGATCCATTTAAATCCCACTTATAACGGATCATTGTCTTACGGCGATATAACAAACTCCGGTTGTCAGTATGCCGCCGGCGCAACGGCCAACGATATCACCGCCCAGGGATTAAAAACTAATTCAGGCTATGCCAAAAGCGATAGCGTGATTGATCTTCCCATAAAATCACTGCCTAGAATCGGAAGCCAAATCGACGGAACCAGGGACGAATTGATTCTGGCGGTTACGCCGCTGTCAAGTAATGCGGATATCCAGGGAAGCTTAACGTTTAAGGAGCTTTTATAATGGCCGTAACCATCACAAATATTATCCCGCGCAAAAACCCGGCCATAAACTTTGAGACTCAGTATACCGCTAATAACTGTACGACCGTGATCGATAAGTTCACCATAACCAACATTACCGCCAACAATATTATTTTCGGCGTCTATCTGGTTCCAAGCGGTGGAAGCAACGATAATACGAATCTGGTGCTCTATCCTAAAGCAATCGCAAGGTATACCACCTATACCTGCCCTGAAATCGTCGGTCAGGTGCTTTTAAACGGCGGGTTTATCGTCACCTACGCCAGCGCCGCCGCCAGCCTTGTTTTAAGCGCTAGCGGAAGGGAGATCACATAAGATGGCTTTACTATCACCTATAAATTTGCATCTATCTAGAACCCAACAGATACTACAAGGAGGGAATCAATTAGACGAGATGCGAAGGCGATTACTGGAGCGTTCGACTACACCGGCTGCTCAAGCGGAATTGGACAGGCTGAACCCCGCCCAAAACTTGCAAGGTTTACGGCCTCCGGCGCCGCAACAGCCGATGTATTCGCAGCCCTATCAGCAGCAGCCTCCGATGTCTCAGCCCTATCAACAGCCGCCGGTTCCGGCTTATCAACCGCAGCAGCCGCCGATTCCGTCCTATCAACAGCCGCCGCCGTCCTTGAATCAGCCGATAACTTCTCTACAGCAGCAGTCACAGCCGCCCTATCAGCAAATGAACGGCTTGAACAATACTCCTATGAGCATACAGCCGACTGACAATAATCCGTATATGTATAATCAGCCTATGATCGGGAATATGGGGGAAAATCAACTGTTATGGTAGATGAAATTGAATTAATCGAAAAGATAAACAGTTTACCAAAAATTCATTGTCCGATTTACCACCATTTCGCGCCGGGCGTTTATTTGCGTGAAATGCACATACCGCAAGGCACCGTCGCCATAGGCCATTACCATAAAACTCGGCATTTTTGCGTGCTGTCAAAAGGGGTCGCGATATTTATCGCTAAAAACAAAAAACCTGAAATGATTACCGGTCCGACCACGTTTATCGCCGAGCCGGGCCATAAAGTCGTCTTCGCCGCTAGTGATATTATCGTTCAGAACATCCACCCTAATCCCGATGATATCACCGATCAAGATGAACTTGAGAAGATATTTATCGATCAATCAAATTATTTTACCACATTATCAAACAGCGACGGTGATCATCTACAAGACCGCATCGATTTTGAATCGCTGAATTATGTTCAGCCCGATTGGAAATCCTATGTTGATTTACCGCAGCCGTATAAATCCGTTATCACCATTCGAAAATCGGACATCCATGGGAAAGGAATATTCTCGACCTGTCCCTGGGGTTCCGATGAATATATCGGGCCGTTTATTACGCGTGGAAAAGTAACGGAATTGGCCCGGTATATGAATCATTCCGTCGATCCGAACGCGAAGTTAAGCATCATCAATCAAGATGAAGTCATCGTAGTTGCAAAAGATGATATCGACGGGTGTACCGGTGACAGCAAAGGTACTGAAATCACAATAGATTATAGGGAGTTAACACCATGTCTTGGGGAGCCGTCGCAGGGGCCGCCGTCGTTACGGTCGGAGGGTTAGTCGCCGCCAATCAGAAAAGCAAAGCAGCCGAAGGGGCCGCCAATGCCCAGAAAAGCGGCGCAAAAAATGCGTTGGCGGAAGAACAGCGCCAATTCGATCTTCAATTCGGTGAATATCAGCGTAAACAGC
Organism: Phycisphaerales bacterium; assembly: GCA_050117705.1. GTDB lineage: Bacteria > Planctomycetota > Phycisphaerae > Sedimentisphaerales > Anaerobacaceae > NIOZ-UU13. The sequence continues at coordinate 6,199 of JASFMF010000001.1, read as the reverse complement.
AATTATTAGAGCAGCAAAACGAGCAGATCAGACAAAATCTGGCGCCCTATATTCAGTCCGGTCAAGGAGCGCTTTTTGAAATGATGGCCTTGTCGGGCGTCGCGATTCCCACACCGGCTATTGTGCCGCAAGGTTTCAATGCTCCCGCGTCTTCGATCATCGATCAAAAAAAATTGCTTCCCGCTCCATCGGCTCCGCAAGAGCCGGGTAAGTTGGGGATAATGAAAAATATCAGTGGGACCGTAACGCCTCAGCCTATCGTCCAGGGATTCACCACTCAGCATCCCCATCGTTCCGGTTTAGGGGGAACGCAAGCCGGACCGTTACCTGTAACACCAGCGCCAACCAGCCCGTATGCCGGTATGACCGGAGAACAGGCCCAGGCGACGGCGATCGACAGGATCGCCAATAGTCCTATTTTACAAGAACTTACCAGGCAGGGCGAAGAGGCCATTTTACAAAACGCATCCGCTACCGGTGGATTGCGGGGCGGTAACGTCCAGGGCGTTTTAGCGCGGTATCGGCCCCAGATGCTTCAACAGGAGATCGACAAACAGTATGCCCGCTTAGGTGGTCTTAGCGGAATGGGACAAAGCGCTATCAGCCAGACACCCACCCAGGTGAGTGTCGGTAGCGCGCCGACATCCAACGCGGCGGATTATTATGCGCGCATGGGGGATATAAATGCCCAGAGATTATTGACGGAAGCGGAAGCCCAGGGGCAAACCATCGGTGCTATCGGAAAAGGTATCGGGACCGGTATAGGCGCATATTATCAAAACAGGCAGAAGCCCAAGCCTAATAGCAAACCATAGGAAGTGAATAAATGGTCCAGCCTTACAATATCAATATACCGAATATGGGAACGGAAATGCTCTCCGGTTTTCAGACGGGTCAGGAAATGGTGGTGCGAAGACAGGCCCAGGAGCGTCAAGCGGCTATGCAAAAGGCCATGGCGGATCTTGCCGAAAAAAAAAATAAAACCGTTGAAGATTACCAACAGGTTATGACGCAATTTCCCGAGATGTCCAAGCAGGTGGAGCAGTCGTTGTCGATGTTTAACGAGCAGCAACAGCAAAATAAAATCAACCAGCTAATGAATGTTTACGCTCCGTTGAAATCGGGCAACACCGACTTGGCGAAATCCAATCTGGACGAATTGATTACGGCCTACCGCAACAGCGGCAATGATATCGAAGCAAAAAGCATGGAAACGCTAAAACAAAATATCGAGCTGGATCCGAAAGGGGCCGAAACGTCATCCGAACTATTTCTGTTTAAAGCATTGGGACCGGAAGCTTTTCAAAAATATCTTCTTCAAGAACAAAAAACCGAGGCGGGATTAAAAGGAAGGTACCAACCGGCAACCGAAAAAGGCCCGGACGGTACTATCTGGGCCATGAATGATAAGGGCGAGGTGACGGTAAAGGATATCACGGGTAATGTTTTAGAAGGCGAAGAGGCGAAAAAAGCGTGGCTTAAAAGTAAGGAATACGGCGTTAAAATTGCCGAGGACACAAATTACAGCCGTGAATCCGGTAAGCTTTCCGCTCAAAAAGGAACTAAGGCTAAGATAGCGGAAGAGGTCAAAGCGGCTGAAAAAGGGGCCGAAGTCGCCATAACCAAATCGAAAGAATTTGCTGATCAATATGAAAAAATTCAAAATAATATCAGAACGCTTGATGAGGGAATAAACATCATTGAAAAGGGAATGAAAGAGGGTAAAGACTTAGGAGTCGGGCCGATAAGAAGATATTTACCTAGATGGGGGGCAACCGCAAATCAGCTTAAAAACGTATCAAACAGGCTAGGGCTCAATGTCGTTTCCTCCGTTACCTTCGGGGCGCTATCTAAAGCGGAACTTGATATGGCGACTCAGACAGCCATGCCGACCAGTTTAAAAGGTTCTGAATTATTACAGTGGATGAAAGACAGAAAAACCGCGCAGGAAAAACTTTCCGGTTATTTAAGCGAGGCGGCAAGATTTATCGGGAGCCGTGGTGAAGACGGCACTATAAATACGGTGCAAGACTGGATGGATGTAGTGGAAAGTAAAAAAACAGCTCCGGCTCAGCAACAGCAACAGCAACAGCAACAAATAACGGCGACGAACCCCGAAACGGGACAGAAGATCGTTTTTAAAAACGGGCAATGGTTTGATTTTAAAACCAACCAGCCGGTGCAATAGGAAATTTTAAAATGCCTACACCGCCACCAGGATTTGAGCTTGATCCAAAGGAAACGTTACCCGCCGGGTTTGAATTCGATCCGGGTACTCCCACCGCCGATGACGGATCCGATATCGAGCCGGTAAAGCCCGAAAACCAACAGCCTGACGCTGAAGAAACTTTCCGGCAAAAAATATCGGATTACGGTAAGGAATTAGCGCATCAATTAGGGCTGACCGCCAGATGGGGGGCGGAAGGCGCGGCCGGTGCTATCGGCGCATTGTCCGATCCGGCGGGACAAGTGGCGGCAAACGTGCTGGGAATGCAATATGAGCCGTTAAACGAATTGGTCTCCAGAAAATTATCTGATTTGGGAGTACCGGAACCTAAAAACGAAGCTGAAAAAATCGTCGGCGAAATCACCAAATCGATTGCGGGAGCCGGAACCGGTGTGGGCGTCGCGGGTAAAATTGCGAGCGGTGTCGGAGGATTGACCGGACAGGCGGCAAAATCGTTAGCTTCGCAACCGGCGCAGCAATTGACCGGGGCCGCCGGAGCAGCGGCGGGTCAGCAGGCGGCGGAAAAGGCCGGAGCCGGTGAAGTCGGACAGATCGCGGCAAGTTTAGCCGGTGGTGTGGCCGGAGCCGGGGCGGCAGGGAAAATCGGTCAATATAGAAAAGCTCAATTACCGGAATCAGTCATAGAAGCGGAAAAACGCGGTATCAAAGTCATGACGACCGATGTCAGGCCGCCGAAGACACGCTTGACGGAAACGCTTCAAAGGGTAGAAAAACCGCAACGTCTGGCCCAGCAGGAACAGCGGGTCGGCGCGGTCAAGGATTTTGCGAGGCAATACGGAGCCGAAGAGGTCCAGCCGTTTATCGACGATGTTTACAAGGAGCTTAAAAATAAATGGGAATTCAAACTAGGCCGATATTATAAATTAAAAAGAGGCGTCATTGAAAAATTAAATGACAAGGGCGTTGTTCCGGTTAAAAATACCGTCAAAAAAATCGATGAAGAGATCGCGGCGCTGAAAGCGGCCAGTCCGTCCGGTGAAAACGATGCGCTGATCAATCAATTGGATAACTTTAAAACCGATATCCAAAATCAAGGCCTGGTCAACATCGAAGAGGCCCGCAAGCGATTGGGAGATCGTCTGGCTAAAGACCCTTCTCTGGCTCATATCAAGGATTCGGGTGAAAAGGTCGCGGGTCGGCTCTATAAAAAATTAAACGACGACATGGGCGAATTCATCAGTAAATCAGGAGAGCCGAAAGACTATAACAAGTGGAAGGCCGGAAACCGTAAAATCGCGCTAATGAATGAAGACATGCGGTTTAACGCTTTGAGATCGGTTTTAAAAACCGGCGAACAAACACCGGAAAATGTCAGAAAATTACTCTTCAGTACCAAGCCCAGCGAGATTCGTATTTTATATAAAAATTTAAATCCGGCCGGTAAACGTAACGCCCGGATGTCGATTATCCAAGAGGCGGTAGCTAAATCCGGCGGCATCGAGGAGTTAAGCCCGGACAGGTTTAAAAATCAGATAAAAAGACTTCAGAAACAGACCGGCGTATTTTTCCAAAAAGAAGACAAAAGAGCGGTCGAGGGCATTTACCGCGCTTTAAAATATACCGAGGGCGCCGGTAAAGTAATCGCCGGTCCTCCTACGGGACAGTTAAACGTACCGCTTTTAATGACCACGGTTTTAGGCGGAGTAGGAGCCGGGGGAGGCTCGGTTGTCGGAGGTACGGTCGGAGGAGTGGTAGGAGCGGTAGGGCTGCCGCTGTCTTTAAACGGCGCATCGAAAATTTACAACAGCAGACCGGTTAGAAACATATTGTTAAAACTCCCGTCGCTAAAAAGAGGCAGCCCGGAAGAAGCCAAGCTGGTTAAGCGTTTATGGACGACGATGCAGGATCAATACGATAAGCAAAACAAGGAACCAACCCAATGACCTATTTTACCGTAACCGCACAATATCCGATCTTTACCGATTCAAACGGTATGCCGCTTGAAAACGGATATGTCTATATCGGGGAAGAGGGCGCCAACCCGATTATCGATCCTCAAACGGTCTATTGGGACGACGGTTTGCTTTATCCGGTATCGCAGCCGATCCGAACATTGGCCGGAGCCCCCAATCGCAATGGAAGCCCGTCTCCTATTTTTGTGGCCGAAAGCTTTTCGATTTTGGTTCAAGATAAAAATCAGCAACAGGTATATTATGCTCAAAGCGGCAACAAAAACTATACCGACAACAGCTTGGCGTTACGGCGCAATCAGATTTTAAATGGCCGGTTTGAAGTTTTACAACGCGGCGCAAACAGCCCGGATAGATGGCAAACGGATGTCAATAATTACACATTGAGCCAAACCATAGTCGATTATGATTTTGACCTGTTCAGTTTAGACGGCAATCTCGTAAACTTTATCAGATTGACCCGGGCCCATGCCGGTTCTCCGGTTGCCGCGGACTATGCTAAATATGTAACCGTAGTAGAGAATATCGGCGACTTTTCCGGCGAAGTGATGACTCTGTCTTTTTTAGCCAGATCAACCGGCAGCTCGGCCCTTTCCAAAATTGCGACGTCGTTGGATTCGGTCAGCTCGTTTTCAAGTTACAATGCGCTTGCTACCGGTATCGGGGCCACCACACACACGCTCACTTCTACATTCACTCGCTATAGCGTGCCTTTTACTTTCCCGGAAATATCATCAACGAGTTTTGCGATAGAACCGTCGTTTAACGACACCGGCATCGTCGTTAATTTCTGGCTGTCGGCCGGTAGTGATTACGATACTCAAACAAACGGTTTGGGATATAACAAGACCGGAACCGGATCCAATAACGGCAGTGTGGATATCGCCGATGTAAGATTAAACAGGGGCGGAATCATAGATGCTTCAGATAGAAGATCTTTACAGGAAGAAACGACGTTTTGTGAGCGTTATTATGAGGCGTCATACATTTTAAGAGTAGCTGCCGGTACCGCCACCACACAGGGATGCCTTATCTATACGGCCGACAATACCGGAAATGATATAACCGGTTTTAGATTTAGAACCCGAAAACGTACCAATACGCCTACCGTAACCCTGTATGCTCCAAACGGCGCCGATTTAGATGACCAGGTTAATCATGTCGGAACAGGAGCGGAAGCCGTATCCGCATATAATTTTACCAGCGATACCGGTATCGCTCTAATATCATTGACACCGGCGTTGGTCGATGGAGACTACTATCAATATCATTATGTGGTCGATGATGAATTTACGTTACCGTAATAAGAGGAAAAAACCATGAGCATAAAAACCGTGGCGCCATATGCTACCAAGGATCTATCCGTTCCGATCGGGCAAAAGATTGCCATATCGACCAACGGCGGCGATAATGTCACTATATGGTATCAGACCAACGCCGGGGTCAGCCCGGTCGGCTGGTACGTTCATGACGTCATCATAAATGAAGAGGTTTTGCTGGGGACGTTTTCGGGGGTTCAGGGAATCAGGATCGAAACGCAATCAAGCCCGGCATTATATGATATCGGCGTATCTCCGGCGGTAGGCGTGGGCGACGCTTCCACTTTAAACGGCTATGTTCAAGACGCTACCGCTACGGCGGATACGATCGCCTTAAGGGATTCGAACGGAGATATACAGGCTAACGCGTTTGAATCGACGGTGGCTACGGGTACGGCGCCTTTGACGGTGGCGTCGATTACTAAAGTGGCTAATCTAAATGCCGACCTGTTGGACGACTTGAATACCGCCACGGCTTCCACAGCCTCGACGGTTGCCGCAAGGGATGCCAGTGGCGATCTGACGGCTAATGTTCTGGTATCAGATGTAGCGATCGGCACTGCTCCGTTAACAGTGACCAGTACTACTGTTGTTCCTAATCTCAATGCCGATCAGGCCGACGGGTACGACGCTTCGGAAACTTCGACCGTAAGTACTTTGGCAGCCAGGGACGCATCGGCTAACCTGACGGCTAACGTACTGATCTCCGATGTAGCCGGTGG